>JBILBY010000100.1:0-3869 GCA_044353415.1 Candidatus Nanopelagicales bacterium
CATCTGCATGAACATGTGGCGTGACAGTAACTTCTGCGTTGAACATGTAGCCAACGGATTCTTCTTTAATGGCTTCCATCATTGCAACGAATAGATCAAAACCTTCGCGCTGGTATTCAACAAGTGGATCGCGCTGCGCCATTGCGCGCAGACCGATTCCTTCTTGTAGGTAATCCATCTCGTAAAGATGCTCGCGCCACTTGCGATCTAGTACCGAAAGGATCACTCGGCGTTCAAGTTCACGCATTACCGGTGGTTGAAGCGCGGCTTCACGAGCTAAGTAAGCACGATTGATATCTTCTTGCAAAATAGCAGTCATAAATTCAGCAGATAGATCCGCTGGATCGCCACCGGCTGCCTTAACCATGTCGTCAATCGAAATCTCAATTGGGTAAAGTGCCGACAAGGCCTTCCATAGTGCTTGCAAATCCCAATCTTCTGGGAAACCTTCAGCAGTTTCAGCTGCAACATAGGCCGCAATGGTGTCATTCATGAACGTCTTGATTTGCTCTTGAATGTCTTCGCCATCTAGAACACGGGAACGCTCGCCATAAACTACTTGGCGCTGGCGGTTCATGACTTCGTCATACTTCAAAACATTTTTACGAATTTCGAAGTTCTGCGCTTCTACTTGTGTCTGCGCAGAGCGAATCGAATTAGTAACCATCTTGGCTTCAATTGGCACATCATCTGGCACGTTAAAGCGCTGCAAGAACGAATTAACCATGTCGCCCTTGAATAAACGCATCAAGTCATCTTCGAGAGATAAATAGAAACGAGTTTCGCCTGGATCACCCTGACGACCAGAACGGCCTCGCAGCTGGTTATCAATACGACGCGATTCGTGACGTTCAGTTCCTAGAACATAAAGTCCACCGACAGCAACTACTTCATTGTGTTCAGATGCAACCGCTGCTTTTGCAGCTTCTAATGCTGGTCCCCAAGCGGCTTCATACTCAGCTGGATTTTCCACTGGGTCAAGGCCACGACGCTCAAGTTCCTGAGCTGCGCGAAATTCTGGGTTACCACCAAGCATGATGTCGGTACCACGACCAGCCATGTTTGTGGCAACGGTTACAGCAGCTTTTCGACCTGCTTCAGCAACAATCGTTGCTTCCCGGTCATGCTGCTTTGCATTCAATACTTCGTGCGGAATTCCCGATCGAGTTAAATACTTTGAAACTAGTTCACTCTTCTCGACGCTGGTTGTTCCAACCAAAACTGGCTGGCCAGCGCGATGCTTTTCTTCGATGTCGGTAATGACTGCCTTTAACTTTGCGTCTTCAGTTCGGTAAACCAAGTCAGACTGATCGATACGTTGCACCGGACGATTAGCTGGAATTGGAACTACGCCAAGTTTGTAAATCTGCTGGAATTCTGAGGCTTCAGTCATCGCGGTACCAGTCATACCCGAGAGCTTGTCGTACATGCGGAAGTAGTTCTGGATAGTGATGGTGGCTAGCGTCTGATTTTCATTTTGAATCTCAACGCCTTCTTTGGCTTCAATCGCCTGGTGCATGCCATCGTTGTAACGACGTCCTGCCAAGATTCGTCCAGTGTGTTCGTCAACGATTAGAACTTCGCCATCCATAACGACGTAGTCTTTATCCTTTTTGAATAACGCAAGCGCTTTGATTGCATTATTCAAGTAGCCGACTAACTGAGTGTTTTCTGATTCGTAAAGATTCTCGATACCTAACCAGTTTTCAACTTTCTCAACACCTGGTTCCAAAATACCGATCGTGCGCTTCTTCTCATTTATTTCGTAATCAGTTTCTGCGCTTAAGCGTGGAACCAAACGTGCAAACTCGGCGTACCACTTAGTTGCAACATCGGCTGGTCCACTAATCAAAAGTGGGGTACGAGCTTCATCGATCAGGATCGAGTCAACTTCATCGACGATTGCAAAGTTGTAGTCACGCTGAACTCTGTCCGCAGGATTTAGTGTCATGTTGTCGCGAAGGTAATCAAAACCAAATTCATTGTTCGTGCCATAAGTAATGTCAGCACTGTAAGAAGCGCGACGTTGTTCTGGATTCATGTCCGAAAGAATTGTGCCAACTTCTAAACCAAGGAAGCGGTGTACTCGGCCCATCCACTGCGCATCACGTGCTGCTAGGTAATCGTTAACCGTTACAACGTGAACTCCACGACCAGACAGCGCATTTAAATATGCCGGCAAAGTGGAAACCAAGGTTTTACCTTCACCAGTTCGCATTTCAGCAATATTTCCTAAGTGAAGTGCCGCGCCACCCATTAACTGAACGTCGTAGTGACGTTGTCCTAGGGTGCGCTTGCTTGCTTCGCGAACTGCAGCAAAGGCTTCGGGCATTAAGTCATCAAGACTTTCACCGTTTGAAATGCGAAGTTTGAAGTCTGCAGTTAGGGAGCGCAGTTCTTCGTCAGACATCGAAATGTAATACTCTTCCAATGCGTTAACTTGCCCCGCAAGGGACTCTAGGGTTCGCAGAATCTTTCCTTCGCCAGCACGAAGAATTTTGTCCAGAACGCTCACAGATAAGTCCTTGCTATATATCTAAGTTGCGCGATTGCGCTGCTCTAATCGTAAGTGACGACCTGCATCCACTTGAAATCCAGGAGCAGTTGCTTAAATAAGCAGATTTATGTCTATTTCTTGGATCGCGCTTCCCTATTTATTGGGTTTTCTTATGTTAGTTTCGAAATGAAGCTTCCCCTAGCGAACGTGAGAACATGAACAAATCCCCTAGATTCCTTATTGTTTTGGGAGTTGTAACCTGCCTTCTAAGTGGCACAATGGGCGCAACCCGAGCTAATGCCGCTGCAAGTGTGCCGGCTGGATTCACAATCACCGGTGCAGGATTTGGACACGGCGTTGGCATGAGCCAGTACGGTGCCCAAGGTATGGGGCTTGACGGATTCACTGCTTCTCAGATTCTTACTTACTACTTCCCAGGCACAACGGTAGATCCTCATGCGTTTGCCACAAACGCCATCCGGGTCGGAATTCTGCAAGACCGCAACTTCGTTGCAGTTCGTGGCGAGTTAGTACCTGGAGCTAGTACAGGTGGTGCTTTTAGCATCGTCGTCGATGCAAATGCCCCGATCGCTGTTGCCCCTGGCGCAGTTGCAACCTTCGCGACAGTTAATGGTTCGACTCAAGTATCTGCAAGCGGCCAAGTTGTGTCTGGAACCACTGTCACTTTGACCTGGGTTAACGCTGACACTGTGATGCATGTGAAGTCTGGAGTGGACGCGGCTTCAGCTGTCGCGGCGCTAGGGACAGCTACCTGTATTGCTAATGCTTGCTCCGGCAGATACAAATATGGAACTTTAGAAATCACTTCAGGCGCATACGATGACGCCATTGTTGATCTAGTTGTAGTAAACACATTGCGCTTGTCCGATGAATACTTGTACGGCCTTGGTGAAGTTCCTTCATCTTGGACTGAAGCAGCAATGCAAGCGCAAGCAATTGCTGGACGTTCCTACGCTGTGAAAAAGACTGCAACGCGAAGTGGATGCAACTGCCAGATTTATTCGTCAACTTTGGATCAAGCATTTGTCGGTTACAGCAAAGAAATTGCAACGAGCGGAAATCGCTGGGTGCAGGCAGTAAACGCAACCATCGTTGATGCGAATAATGCTTATGTCGTTAAATACAACGCAGAACCAATTTCTACTTTTTACTCATCTTCTACAGGTGGTAAAACACAACCATCTGCTGAAGTGTGGGGATCAGCATTTCCGTATCTTGTCAGCGTTGAAGATCGCTGGTCACAAGACGCACGCGTTACCAACAGCAATTCAGCGTGGACCGACAGTATTGATCAGGCTTCATTAGTAGAAGCTCTTCGCGCCCAAGGCGTAGTGGTGGCGGATGTTTCGTC
>JBILBY010000102.1:0-3834 GCA_044353415.1 Candidatus Nanopelagicales bacterium
CTTTTTACAATCACATTTTGGGAATCTCTGACAATTGAAAACCCACGCTCTAATGTCCCTTGTGGTGACAGTGCGCGCAGAGTGCCTTGAGCCCCAGTTAAGTATGCACTTTCAAGTGCAATAAAGCTTTTCACTTTCACATGCATTGCGGTGCGCAAAACATTGTTGTCGCTCAGGCGCTGAGTTATCAAAGTGGCTGGCGAAGCCAGAGCAGGACGACTTCTAGTCAGTGCAAGCTGTTGCTCAAGCCGTGTTATTCCATTTGAAACTAAAGTTTGAAGTCTGGCTCTAGCGTTTCTTAGATCAGAGATTTCTTGCAGCACATCAGGAACTATCTTGCGCGCTGCATCCGTTGGAGTTGAAGCGCGATAGTCCGCAACGTAATCAATTAGCGGCCTGTCTTCTTCGTGACCAATCGCAGCTACTACTGGAGTATCTATTCCTGCAACTACACGAATCAATGACTCATCGCTAAATGGCAATAAATCTTCAAAAGCACCACCACCACGAGCAATCACAATTACATCAATGTCAGAGATTGCATCAAGCTCGGTAAGTGCTGCGCTTACTTGCTTAACGCAATTAACGCCCTGGACTGCAACTTCGCGTACTTCAAACTGAACATCAGGCCAACGACGTTTGGCATTCTCAATCACATCGTGCATGGCATCGCTGGCTTGTCCGCAAATTAAACCAATTCGCCGTGGTAAAAATGGCAATGGCTTTTTGCGATCTTCGTTGAATAAGCCTTCCGCAGCCAAGAGATTTCGTAGTGCCTCAAGCCGAGCCATAAGTTCGCCGATGCCAACGGCGCGCATTTGTAAAACTTTGAATTGTAGAGAGCCACGTTTAGCCCACCAGTCAGCTTTCACTTGAACTAGGACTCGACTTCCTTGTTCGACCGTGGTGGCAAGTGAATCCATAACGCCAGAGGCTACGTAAAGCGACAATGAAACATCGCGATCAGTGTCGCGTAGTGATAGATAAGTTAGGCCTTTTCGTGGGTTAACTTCGGCTAGCTGGCCTTCAATCCAAATAGTTCCAAGTCGACCAATATATTCACCAATCATGGTGCTAACTGAATGGACAGCCAGCGGAGTCTCTGGATCGAGTCCGGGCTTTGCTGGTTCTGTCTGGTCCATGGATCTATTGTGCCTAATGCCAGAAAGCGAGAGGGGAGGCGCGGGCTTACGATAGGAGAGTGAGCGAAACTAAGAAAAAAGTCCTGCTGGCAAAGCCTCGCGGATATTGTGCCGGTGTAGATCGAGCTGTAGTCACGGTTGAAAAAGCCTTGACAGTCCATGGCGCACCAATTTACGTGCGCAAGGAAATTGTTCACAACAAATATGTAGTTACTGAGCTTGAAGCCAAGGGTGCCATTTTTGTAAATGAAACTGACGAAGTTCCCGAAGGTGCAACTGTCGTCTTTAGCGCTCACGGAGTTTCGCCTGCGGTGCATGAAGAGGCCGCCCAGCGAAACTTAAAGACTATTGATGCAACTTGCCCATTGGTAACAAAAGTTCACTCTGAGGCACGACGCTTTGCTTCCGATGATTACCAAATTCTTTTTATTGGTCACGAAGGTCACGAAGAAGTCGAAGGCACCATGGGCGAAGCACCAGAGAATATGACTCTGGTAGATGGTCCAGCGCATGTTCAGGAAATCGAAATTGACCCAACTCGACCAGTAGCTTGGCTTTCCCAAACCACACTTTCAGTTGATGAAACTTTAGAAACTGTTGATCTGTTGCGAGCAAAGTTCCCCAACTTACTTGATCCACCAAGTGATGACATTTGTTATGCCACCCAAAATCGCCAAAAGGCCGTTAAGGAAATTTCTTTAGCTTGCGATGTCATGCTTGTGGTCGGATCGGCAAACTCTTCAAACACTGTGCGACTGGTTGACGTGGCATTAGAGGCTGGCGCTCGCGCTGCATACCGCGTTGATTTCGCTGGTGAGATCGATGAAGCTTGGATGGAAGGTGTTACTACGGTTGGGCTGACCAGTGGTGCATCAGTTCCTGAAATTTTGGTGAACAGCGTTCTTGCTTGGCTAGCTGAACGTGGTTATACCGATGTGGAAGAAGTTGAAACTATCGAAGAGCACTTAATCTTTGCGCTACCGCCTGAGCTGCGCCGAGATATCAAGGCTGCCGGCCGCGCCTAAAGATTGCAACACCGGCACTAATCGCAGTTGCGCCGAGAATCCACCAAGCGTGCATGGCAAGTCCATAAGCAAGATGCAAAAGTTGCTCGCGCAGAAATGAGCCTCCGCGCATCGGTGCAAGTTGTCCAGTCGTAAGTAAGGCAATCACCCAAGCAATCGGCGCCACCCAAATTGCGGCTTGGTAATCCGCAGTTCGCACATTTATAGCGCCTACCAGGCCAACTATTACTAGACCAATATTCGAAACAATTCCAATGTCGCCCGTAAAGATAATGTCTAACGCCATTACAACCATCATGGCCGCGCTCGCCAAAATAATGACGCCTGGATAGGTCCAACCAATTTGGGCTGGGGCGCTATCTAGTGGCTCGATTGTTGTGTTTGCCATGGAATAAACGTATCGGGTGAAGGGCGAGTCCGGGGGAAGGTTGAAATACGGCTAAGGTTATGTGCCGTGGCCCTAACTATCGGAATCGTCGGATTACCCAATGTCGGAAAATCGACACTTTTTAATGCATTAACGAAAAATAATGTGCTGGCAGCTAATTATCCGTTTGCCACGATTGAACCAAATACAGGTGTAGTTGAAGTTCCAGATGCTCGCCTGCCAGTTTTGGCAAAGATCTTCGGCTCAGAACGCATCCTGCCAGCCACAGTAACTTTCGTAGATATTGCTGGAATTGTTCGCGGCGCAAGTGAAGGCGAAGGACTAGGAAATAAGTTCTTGGCAAACATCCGCGAATCTGAAGCTATTTGCCAAGTGATTCGAGCATTCAAAGATCCAGATGTAGTTCACGTTGATGGCGCGATCTCACCAAAAGATGACATTGAAACAATTAACACCGAACTAATTCTGGCGGATATGCAGACGCTGGAAAAAGCTATGCCACGCCTTTTGAAAGAGTCTCGTTTAGATAAGTCAAAAGCAGAGTCGCTCGCTACTGCAGAAAAGGCAGTAGAAATTCTTAATTAAGGAAAGACCATTTTTGAATCGGGTCTTGACTACCAACCAATTCGCGAACTATTCCTGTTGACTGCAAAGCCATTCCTATACGTATTCAATCTCGATGAAGAAGAATTAACTGACGATGCGCTAAAACTAGAGCTAAGTGCTCTAGTTGCCCCAGTTGAAGCAGTTTTTATGAATGCAAAACTTGAGGCAGAACTTGGTGAACTTCCTGAAGATGAAGCGTTGGAACTTCTGCAATCTGTTGGTCAACAGGAAAGTGGTATTGCAATCCTTTCTCGAGTCGGGTTCAAAACCTTAGGACTACAGACTTACTTAACGGCTGGGCCAAAAGAATCTCGCGCCTGGACTATCTCAGTTGGGGCAACTGCGCCAGAAGCTGCGGGAGTAATTCACACTGATTTCCAAAAGGGATTTATTAAAGCCGAAATTGTGGCTTTTGAAGATCTAGTTTCTGCGGGTTCGGTTGCAGAAGCTAAGTCCAAAGGCAAAGTCCGCATGGAAGGCAAAGAGTATGTCATGTGTGATGGGGATGTCGTTGAATTTAGATTCAACGTGTAGTTGAATCTAAATTCAACAGTAAATAACGCTGAATTTCAGAGACAGTAACGTTTAGTTGAATCGAAATTCAACCAGTAAGCAACGCTGAATTTCAGAGTCAGCAACGTGTAGTTAAATCTAGAAATTAACTCTTCCGCTA
>JBILBY010000008.1:0-12471 GCA_044353415.1 Candidatus Nanopelagicales bacterium
GAAGGTAGAAACTGAATCATGCAAGACCCACGGGCTATTGACTGGATTTACTTACTCAGGATTGTGACAGAAATTTCTGGAGCTATCCCCTCCGCACAACCTTGTGTTGTGCCGCCTGAGCCAAAGGACGAATAACCATTAAGTCAATGTTGAAATGATGTGGCAACATAACGCTCCAACGAACAGCTTCAGCAACATCATCGGCAGTCAAAGGCTCTGCAACACCTTCGTAAATTTTGGCAGCACGTTCCTTGTCTCCACCAAATCGCTTAACTGCAAACTCATCAGTCTTAACCATTCCTGGAGCTAACTCAACAACTCGGACTGGCTCTCCTGCAAGTTCTAATCTCAAAGTTTCAGCCAATGCAGCTACTGCATGTTTGGCCGCGGTGTAACTGCCGCCATTTTCATAAACGATTCGTCCGGCGGTTGATCCCATCAAGACAATGGTTCCTTCACCTGACTTAATCAGGGCTGGAATGATCGCCTTAATTGAACGCAATGCGCCAATAACATTTACGTCGTAAGCCTTGATCCAACTTTCAACATCGGCATCAGCAACAGTGGTGCCATCGAAAGCTCCCCCAGCATTTGCAACTAATACTTTTACAGTTTTGTCAGCGAGGTGGGAAGCCAAGGCATCAACGCTTGCTTGGTCTGTTACATCTAATTCCCATGCGGTTATGAGTTGGTTCTCTTTCGCCAAGTCAGCCAGCATGTCCACACGCCTAGCGGCGGCGATTACTTGATAGCCCTCTTTGGCTAACGCTCGAGCACTTGCTGCGCCAATGCCGCTACTAGCTCCGGTTACTACTGCATATCCACGTTGAGTCATAGATGAATTCTCTCGCAAGATGTCCGATACGTCACCCCAGATCGCACCATAAACTGGTAGCAGAAACTCACTTCAGGAGAAAAAATGGCCCGCAAGAACATTGGAACCATGATGGGTTCCCAAACCACGTCGACATTTATTGGCATCCCGGCTGGAACTCTAAGTGACGTATCCGGTGGGTCAGCCGTGTTTGGCGCTCCTTGTGCCACTCCTTATCCATCCGTTGGTGCCTATTGCAAAGAAGCACCTGCAGCGATCCGCGGTGCGATCAGCAGCTACCAAGCCAACATCGATCACATGGACTTCGACTTGGGTGGACCAATCTTTCCTAATGGTGTGAACGCCATTGATTTAGGTGACCTAGATTTTGATGAATCAGATGCCCCAGCAAATCGGGAACGAATTCGTTCCACTGTCTCGCAAATTGTTGCCCAGGGCGCCGTACCAGTTGTAATTGGTGGCGATGATTCAATTCCAATCCCAATGATTGAAGGCTTTGCCGAACACGGTGAATACTTTGTGGTTCAAATCGATGCCCACATTGATTACCGCGACGAAGTGGGCGGGGAAAAGTTAGGCCTGTCATCAACCATGCGTCGAGCATTTGAAATGCCACACATCAAAGGTTTAGTTCAAGTTGGTCAGCGTGGCATTGGATCTGCCCGACCACAGGACTACGAAGATGCCAAGTCACACGGTGTTAAATTCGTGTCGGCTCGCCAAGTTGCCTCTGGTGGAATTCAGCAAGTAATCGACTTGGTCCCAGCTGGCGTAAACGTAATCGTGGACTTGGACTGTGATGCCCTGGACCCATCAATCGTGCCGGGTGTAATTGGTCGCGCTCCTGGTGGCTTGACCTATTGGAACGTAGTTGAACTGCTGCACGGCATTGCTGGCAAAGCAAAGTTGTCGGGCTTTAACTTGGTTGAGTTCATGCCAGATAGTGATGTCGATGAAATTGGCGCGTTAAATAATGCTCGAATAATTTGCAACGTGCTCGGCTTAGTTGCCCGACAGGCTTAGGCATAAACTCAAATCATGAAGCAGCCAGTCATTGGACTCACCTCGTATCTCGAGCCTGCCAAATGGGGCGCATGGGATATACCTGCGGCACTGATTCCTTGGAACTACGTAAACAAATTGCAGGCTGCTGGTGCTTCGGTGGTAATTCTCCCGCCGGATGCCAATAATCACGATGCGATCTCTCGCCTAGACGGATTAGTAATGGCAGGCGGCGCTGACATTGAACCTGCTCGTTACGGAGCAGATCATCAAGAAGGTACTGACAAGCCCCGAGTTGAACGTGATGCCAGCGAACTTGGGTTATACCGAGCAGCCCGGGAAGCAAACATTCCAGTTTTTGGAATCTGTCGCGGATTACAGATCATGGCAGTTGCTCACGGTGGTTCACTTCACCAACACTTACCCGATGTTGTTGGAAATACTTTGCACCGAGATGCACCTGGAACCTTTAACAATCATGGCGCTACCTTCACTCCTGGCAGCTTGATTGCTGACTTGGTTGGCGCAACCGAAGTAACGGTTAATTCAAGTCACCACCAGGCAGTGGACTCCTCTGGTGATTTAACAATTACTGGTTATGCCGAAGATGGCACCGTTGAAGTTTGTGAAGATCCATCCGCTGAATTTGTACTTGGCGTTCAATGGCACCCAGAATTCAGCGACGATGAAAAGGTTTCGGAAAATTTGTTTAGAGCGTTTGTAAAGGTTTGTGCAAACCGCTAATTAGCAAGTTCGCTTTTAACTGCTGCCACAAAGTTATCGACATCAGCTTGTGTGGTATCCCATGAGCACATCCAACGAACTTGATTAATCATGTGATCCCAAACATAAAACTTTGCAACGCTTTGTAACGGCTCAATACTTGCCGCTGGCAAGATCGGGAATAGCGCATTTGCTTGTGGTGCTTCAACTTTCACGCCAGGGATATCTTTAATTCCTTTGTACAACTCTTGGGCCATTGCGTTTGAATGCTGGGCATTCTTTAGCCAAAGGTCACCTTCAAACATCGCAACTAGCTGAATTGAAATGAACCGCATTTTGCTGGCCAGTTGCATTCCCGACTTACGCACGAACTTCATCGCAGGGACAAGATCTGGATTCAAAATTACGGCAGCCTCTGCTCCCATTGCACCATTCTTTGTACCACCAAGAGAAACGGCGTCTACGCCGACATCCGTTGTGAAGGCCCCAAGTGAAGTTCCCAATGAAGCAGCTGCATTTGAAATACGGGCACCATCAAGATGAATGTACATTCCAAGTGAGTGCGCATGATCTGCCAAAGCTTTAACTTCAGCAACGGAATAAACCGTGCCGTATTCCGTGGAGTTAGTGATCGAAACAACCTTTGGCTGGGCGCGATGCTCGTTGCCAAATCCCCACGCTTGCTTGTCTACTAATTCAGGAGTTAGTTTTCCATCTGGAGTTTCAACCTGCAAGAGCTTTAATCCAGCAACTTTTTCCGGAGCGCCACCTTCATCGACATTGATGTGAGCGCTGGTTGCGCAAACTACTGCTTCCCATGGCTTACACATTGCTTGCAACGTAATTACGTTTGCACCAGTTCCGTTAAAAACTGGGAATGCTTCAGCAGCGTTTCCGAATTGCTTCTTTACGACACCAGATAGTTGTTCAGTGTAGATGTCATCGCCGTATGCAACCTGATGTCCCGCATTAATCTCAGACATAGCCTTAAGGATTTCTGGATGAATTCCGGCATAGTTGTCACTTGCAAAACCGCGCCAAATACCGTCACTCATGAATTTCCTGACCTCAACTGTTGGTAAATCTAATGATTTATAGCGGTGTTACGTAAGCGCCGCTAATGCCACCATCAACTAAGAAGTTAGATGCTGTCATGAACGAAGAATCATCGCTAACTAGGAATGCAACTGCTGCTGCCATTTCTTCTGGTTCACCAAATCGACCCATTGGGATGTGAACTAGACGACGAGCTGCGCGCTCCGCATCCTTGGCAAACAGTTCCTGCAAAAGCGGGGTGTTAACTGGGCCAGGCGACAACGCATTGATTCGGATGCCTTCGCGTGCAAACTGCACACCAAGCTCGCGAGTCATTGCAAGAACGCCACCTTTAGAAGCGGTGTAAGAAATCTGTGATGTTGCTGCAGCCATAGTTGCAACGAACGACGCAGTATTAACAATTGCACCCTTACCCTGACGCTGCATGTAAGGAATAACTTCTTTGCAGCATAGGTAAACCGACGTTAGGTTCACTTCTTGGACTCGGCGCCAAGCATCAATGCCGGTAGTCAAAATTGAATCGTCATCCGGTGGTGAAATACCAGCGTTGTTAAATGCGATGTCTACTGAACCGTAGGTATCGAATGCGACTTTGTACATGTTTGCCACATCATCTGCATTTGTTACATCGGCTTTTACAAAGATGCCGCCGATTTGGGCTGCAACCTTTTCGCCTGATACTGGATCTAGGTCAGCAATTACAACTTTTGCGCCTTCTTCAGCTAAACGAATTGCGGTTGCTTTACCAATGCCACTTGAGCCGCCAGTGATTACTGCTACGCGGTCTTGTAAACGCTTCACTTACTTCCTACTTTCATTGATTATCTGCAGATTGCAGAGTGGGACTTCTTAATTCTCAGTACTGATAAAAACATTCTTCGTTTCGGTAAATGCTTCAATGGCGTTTGGCCCAAGCTCGCGACCGATTCCTGACATCTTAAACCCACCAAATGGTGTCCAGTAGCGAACGGCTGAATGTGAGTTGATCGAAATTGCGCCAGACTCAACACCACGAGCCATGCGCAAGGCGCGTCCAACGTCTCTAGTCCAGATTGAACCAGCTAATCCATAGTCAGTTCCATTAGCAAGTGAAATCGCATGAGCTTCATCTTTGAAAGGAACTACCACACACACTGGTCCAAAGATTTCTTGTTCATACTGCAAGTCACCTGGCTTGATTGGCGCAAGTACGGTTGGTGGGAACCAAAAGCCCTTGCCAGTTGGAGCTTCGCCCTGGAACAAAATCGGGGCGCCTTCAGGCACGAAAGACTTCACGCGATCGCGTTGCACCGCGCTGATAAGTGGACCCATGTCAGTTGCTTCAGAATTTGGGTCACCAACACGAACGCCCTTGACTGTCGTTTCGATGTGCGCAAGTACTTCATCGTAGATGTTTTCCTGAACCAATATTCTGGAGCGGGCGCAGCAGTCTTGACCAGAGTTATCGAACACCGCAAGCGGCGCTGACTTAGCGGCTGCTTCAACATCAGCGTCAGCAAAAATGATTGTTGGGCTTTTGCCACCAAGTTCAAGAGTTACGCGCTTCAGTCTGTCAGCGCCGGCTCGCATAATTCCGGTGCCAACAGGCGTGGAGCCAGTGAAGACAATTTTGCGGACGTCTGGGTGTTCAACTAAATGTTGACCAGCAATTTTTCCAAAGCCAGGCACTACGTTCAAAACGTTTTCTGGCAGACCAGCTTCTAATGCAATTTCAGCTAACCGCATCGCAGTCAGTGGAGTTACTTCAGCTGGCTTAAGTACAACTGTGTTTCCTGCTGCTAGCGCAGGCGCAAATCCCCACGCCGCAATTGGCATTGGGTAGTTCCAAGGAACTATAATTCCAACTACACCAAACGGTTCGTGAAATGTAATGTCAATTCCGCCAGGTACTGGAATCTGCTGCCCAAGAAGTCTTTCCGCACCACCTGCGAAGTAATTCAAAACGTTGCGAACGTTTTCAACTTCCCAGCGAGCCGTACCAATTGTGTGACCCGCCTCAAGGACTTCAAGTGCGGCTAGTTCTTCCCCATGCTGCTCCACGAGTAAAGCAAATTTCCGCAGAATGTTTGCTTTGTGCGCTGGTGCGGTATCTCGCCATGCTGGCCAAGCAGCTTTCGCTTTAGCTACAACTTCATCAACTTCTGCAGTTGATGCCATGTGGACGGTCTTGACAATGTCCTCAGTGGCGGGGTTCAAAACATCAAATGTGTCGCTCATCGTCCCTCTATTTTAAGTAATCAGGTTTCTATGAAATGAGCGTAGTCGACTCAGGCTAGATTCCGAACTTGGAAGGCAGGAATTTGGACTTAAGTAAATGATTGGCAAAAGTCTAGAAACCGCAGGCAATTTGCAGGTATGTTCAGTAAGGAACAAGTCTTGGCCAGGCAAGTGAATTGCCGGCCCCAGTAAGGAGTCACCATGACCGCGGTAAGTTTCCCACTTTCGATTGATGCCCTGACTAAGGACATCAAAGAAGGCCGAATCGATACCGTCATTGTGGCCATAACGGACATGCAGGGACGCCTCCAAGGCAAGCGCCTGCACGGTGATTACTTCCTAAGCGACGTTCTGAATCATGGCACCGAGGGTTGCAACTATTTGGTTGCCGTCGACATCGACATGAACACTGTTCAGGGTTACGACATCTCGTCTTGGGACACGGGCTATGGCGACATGGTTATGAAGATTGATCCAAAGACAATGCGCTACGTGGATTGGCACGAAGGCACTGCATTAGTTCTTGCGGACTTAGTTGATCATCACGACAATCCAATTCCGGAATCCCCTCGCCAGATTCTTAAGAAGCAACTTAAGCGTCTTGAAGATATGGGAATGGTTGCCATGGTTGGCACCGAACTGGAATTTATTATGTTTGAAGACACTTATGAAGAGGCTTGGAATAAGCGGTACCACGGTTTGATCCCGGTAAATCAATACAACGTTGACTACAGCATTATTGGAACTTCACGAGTTGAACCAATTCTTCGTCGCATTCGTCTTTCCATGGTTAACGCCGGAATGACGGTTGAATCAGTTAAGGGTGAATGCAACCTTGGTCAACATGAAATTGCGTTCAAATACACCGATGCTCTAGCTACTTGCGATCACCACGTTGTCTACAAAACTGGCGCAAAAGAAATTGCCGCGCAAGATGGCTATGCACTAACTTTCATGGCCAAGTTCAATGAGCGCGAAGGTAACTCCTGCCATATCCACTTATCATTCCGTGGTATCGACGGCTCTATGGTTCTTGCAGATGACAATGATCCAGATGGCCTAAGCGAAATTGGCAAGCAATACATCGCAGGTCAGCTCGCACACATGCGCGAACTCAGCATCATGTATGCACCAACCGTCAATAGCTACAAGCGTTACTCCCCAGGTAGCTTTGCCCCAACTGCAATCAAGTGGGGTCGCGACAATCGCACCTGCTCTTACCGCCTAGTTGGACACGGTCAAAGCTTGCGCGTTGAGAACCGCGTTCCAGGTGGCGATGTAAATCCTTACCTTGCAGTTGCAGGCATGATCGCTGCTGGAATTGATGGCATCGAAAAGAAGATGACTTTAGAGCCACGCTTTGATGGCAATGCCTATGCGCTTGAAACTGATCGCGTACCAAATACCCTGCAAATGGCTCGCGACTTATGGGTTAACAGCGCTTGGGCCAAAGAAGCATTCGGCGAGCGAGTTCATAAGCACTACGCACACATGGTGGACACTGATCTTGCACAGTTCAATAAGGCAGTAACTGACTTTGAACTAATTCGCGGATTTGAACGCTACTAAGCGACGTTAAACCCAGCCCAAATTCGCTTACCATTTTCGGTTAACTCATAGCCCCATAGGTCTGCGTATTCATCGACGATATGCATGCCTCTACCTGAATCAACGGCAACGTCAAGGGATCGCATAACAGGCAAGTGATTATCGAAGTCCTCAACGACAACCTTGACCATGTACTGCCAACGTTCCAGCACAACTTGAAGTTCAGTCGCAGCATGGACTACGGAATTAGCCACCAATTCACTTGTTACAGCTAGCGCATGTTCAAGATCTATTGAGCCTTCGTTACTCAGGAAAGCGGTCACTTGCTGCCTGGCGACCAAAACAGAGTCGGCCATGGCGGGCATAGTAAATGCAGCAATGGTCGATAAGAAATCTCCAAAATAGATCGCCAAATCCGAGGAACCGGATTCGTTGAAGGCGCTCATAATTTTCAGTATGCCCGTTACTAGTGGAATAAAACCCAGTTATTGGGCTTATTCCATGCCCTTATCGCGACGGCCAGTAGCCCGCTGGGTCTCTCGCTTGGCATCCTTTTCAGCGATGGCCTGACGCTTGTCGTAGTTCTTGCGACCTCTAGCAACAGCGATTTCAACTTTGGCTTTGCCGTCATTGAAATACAGGCTGAGTGGAATCAAAGTAAGTCCACTTTCCTTTAACTTGTTTTCAATCTTGCTTATTTCTTGTCGATTCAGCAAAAGCTTTCGTGCCCGAGTTGGAGCGTGATTAGTCCAAGAACCTTCGTTGTAAACCGGAATGTTGACACCGCGCAGCCAGATTTCGCCATTTTCAAATAAGGCGTAACCATCAACCAGACTGGCTCGGCCAGCGCGCAAGGACTTAACTTCAGTTCCTACTAGAACCATGCCCGCTTCATAGACGTCTTCGATAGTGAAGTCGTGGCGAGCCTTACGGTTCTGGGCGATGACCTTACGACCGCGCTCTTTTGCCACTTAACTCAACTCATCCCCAACAAGGCACAACGGTACGAGATGCACCAAACCAACCCATTGGATTGTACGGCACACCATTGAGGTGGACTTCAAAGTGTAAATGTGGACCGGTAGAGAATCCGGTTGATCCGATATAGCCAATCACCTGTTGGTTTCCAACTGCTTGCCCCGGTGATACAGCAAATTGTGATTGATGGGCATACATAGTCACCATGCCGCCGCCATGATCAATTAGAGTCATGTTGCCATAGGCGCGACTAACCGTTGTGGAAAGTACTACGCCTGATGCGGCTGCAAGAATCGGTGTACCAGTTGGTGCGCCGCTATCGACACCGGTGTGGCAAGACTTGTACTTATAAACCGGATGTACTCGCCAACCGACGCCACCACCAGCTGCTCTACCTGGCAACGGCCAAGAAAGCGGACCAGTTGCTTGCGGATCCACTGGACCTTGGCTACCAGCAGACTTAGAAAGTGCAGCAATACGAATTTGCTCTGCCCGAAGTTCGTTGTACTGAGCTTGAACTTCTGCCTTGTCATCTTCGGCAACCTTTAGTGCTGCAGATTCTTGCTTAACAAGTTTGTCGACTTCTGCTTTTGCTATTGCGGCCTTGTCAGCTGCGTTTTGAGCATCAATCAGTGCCTGTGATGCAACGTCTGCAATTCTCTGCATGTCGACACGAATGGCTTCGGCCTCTGCGGCATCAGCTGCTAATTGCTCTTTGGCAATCAATAGGTCATCAAGGCTTTTCGCAGTCGACAGCGAAACTGCCTTGATGTTTTGTAAACGAACCGTTAAGTCTGAAGGAGATTCTGATTCAAGAATGATTTCCCATTGCGATGTTGGGCCTTGTTGATACACAGACCTACCAAATTGGTCTACCTTTTTTTGAAGCTGACTTATCTCTGCTTCCTTACTGGTTACCTTAGAAAGTGCGGCCGCATAGGCAGCTTTTGCTGCGGCTAGATCAGCAGCAGCTGTGTTATAGACCGCTGTAGCCTCAGCTTCTTTTGCGGTTGCAAGTGCCATGGTTTCGCGCGCTGCTGGAAGTTTTGCTTGAGCATCCTTGAGTGATGCAGCGGCTTCAATTACTGCTTTCGAAGCTTTAGTTAACGCTTCGGATGCTTCGGCAACCTGCTTGTCGATGTCAGTGTTATTTGCGATAGCAGGAGTAATTATCAGAGATAGCAACAAGGGAACGGCAAGTAATCCTCGGGTAAGCCGCGAGGATTTAAGACGCGTGAGGAAGGCGCGCACATTGCTCCGTTCAAGGGGGAAGTCCTTTAAGCGTAACGGAAGTGCCCAGAGTTACTGATGTGACTCGAGCCGTGTCGGCCCAGTTTTTCAATAAATTGCCAGGTTTTAACCCTTTAGGTAGCGCCTTAGGGTGACTGAGGCAGCTAAAACCGTGGTTCCTACTCCAACTAGGTAAAGCATCGGAACGATTGCCAAAACCTCAGTCCAGGTCACAAACGGGATAAACGTAAGATTCGGCGCCAGCTTGGCATCAATCAACCAATACTTTGAGGCAAGGATTCCGGCCGTTGCCAGAGTGGAGCCAATGATGGCTGCCACTGCTGCTTCCAAAATGAATGGCAGTCGAATCGACATGTTGCTCGCACCAACAGAACGCATAATCGAAGTTTCTCGGCGCCTAGCGAAGGCAGCCACTCGAACTGTATTCATCACAAGTAGCACCGTTACGGTCAACATGGCGAGTGCGATTGCCAGCGCAAAAGATTGCAGGCCTTTAAGGATTTGGAAGAAGCGATCCAACAACTGACGCTGATCTTGGATGGATTCAACGCCCTGAACTGATTGCAACGAACCCGCAACTTTTTCGAAATTTTCAGGATTGTCTAGCTTTACTCGGAAGGATTCGGGCAATGCATCAGGACTGATGTTTGCCAAAATAGCTGAGCCGGCAAACTGCTCTTTGAATTGTGCATATGCATCAGCTGATGATTCATAGAAGATCTCTTGAACTGATTCCAGGGAGCCAAGTACGGTTTCAATGTTTTTGCGCTGTTCTTCGGTTACTGTTCCAGTGCAGGTAAATGCAACTGAAGTATTTCCACACAAGAATATGGAAACTTCAATTTTGTCGTACCAGTAACCCTTCATGCGATCTACTTGTGCGCTCATAAGTAACGCAGCACCCACTAATGAAAGGGATACGGCAACGGAAACAATCAAAGCAACCGTCATTGTGAAGTTACGGCGTAAGCCATTACCCACTTCTTTACTTACAAATGAAAATCTCACTTCTACTGCCCCGTATGCCCATACATTCCGCGCTCTTGATCGCGGATGATTTTGCCATTTTCCATTTGAACAATACGTTTACGCATCTGATCAACAATTGCAACATCGTGTGTTGCCATAACAATTGTGGTGCCGGTTCGATTAATTCGATCAAGTAGCTTCATGATGCCAACACTTGTCGACGGATCTAGGTTTCCAGTTGGCTCATCCGCCAACAGAAGTTTTGGTTTGTTCACAAAAGCTCGGGCTAACGCGACTCGTTGCTGCTCACCACCTGACAACTCGGACGGCAAACGATGCGCCTTTTCCTCTAGCCCAACTAAATCAAGTAACGCAGGAATTCTTTGTTGGATCTCTTTCTTTGATTTACCAATAACTTCCATACCAAAGGCAACATTGTCGAAAACTGTTTTGCCAGGCAGTAATCGGAAGTCTTGAAAAACTATTCCCATAGTCCTTCGAAAGGCTGGGACTTTACGATTAGGCAGTTTGGCGACATTGATTCCGTCTACCGTTACGGTGCCCGAGCTTGCCTTTTCTTCTTTTAATAGCAAGCGCAGTAAGGATGACTTTCCAGAACCAGATTGCCCAACAAGGAAAACAAACTCTCCTTGTTCAATGTTTAGATTTATGCCATCGAGAGCTGGAGTATTTGAGTTTTTGTATTGCTTGGAGACGCTATCAAAGTTGATCACAGTGAACTCTCCTTAAATGGGCGCGCAAAGAATTTCGAAAAATCGTATGTATTTAGCCTAAATACTGTGCAGGCCTTGCAGGTGCAGGGCGCGCCGATCATTGGGTTATGAGTGGTGTATCACTAATTTGATTGTTCGCGGCGCCAGCGAATTCCGGCTTCAACAAACTGGTCAATATCTCCATCGAGCACTGCGGAAGTATTTCCTGTTTCAACTTCAGTTCTAATGTCTTTAACCATTTGGTAAGGATGCAACACGTAGGAGCGCATTTGATTTCCCCAGGAGCCACTCGTGTCGCCCTTGAGTGCATTGATCTTGGCTTGTTCTTCTTGGCGAGTGCGTTCCAAAATTCTTGCTTGCAACACCGCCATTGCAGTCGCCTTGTTTTGTAACTGGGAGCGCTCATTTTGGCAGGACACCACGATTCCGGTTGGGATGTGAGTTAAGCGCACGGCAGAGTCAGTTGTGTTCACACCTTGTCCGCCTGGGCCAGAGGATCGATATACGTCAACCCTAAGATCGTCATCTGGTATTTCTACTGAATCAGTTTGTTCAACAACCGGAATGACTTCTACTTCTGCAAATGAGGTCTGACGACGACTTTGATTATCAAACGGTGAAATGCGAACTAGTCGATGCGTACCTTGTTCGACTGACAAAGTTCCGTACGCAAACGGAGCCTTAACTGCGAAAGTTGTGGACTTGATTCCAGCTTCTTCCGCATAAGAAGTTTCGTAAACATCAGTAGCCCAGCCATGGCGTTCGCAGTATCGCAAATACATCCGTTGCAACATTTCGGCCCAGTCAGCTGCATCAACGCCACCGGCTCCCGAGCGAATTGAAATTAGAGCTTCCCGGTGGTCATACTCACCCGATAGCAAAGTTCGGACTTCAAGTTCACCAATAGATTTCTCAAGTGCGATTAATTCTGCGCCAGCTTCATCAAGGATTCCTTGATCACTTTCGG
This sequence comes from Candidatus Nanopelagicales bacterium, assembly GCA_044353415.1. Taxonomy (GTDB): domain Bacteria; phylum Actinomycetota; class Actinomycetes; order S36-B12; family UBA5976; genus UBA5976. The sequence goes on from JBILBY010000008.1 coordinate 12,281, forward strand.
CTTCGCCCATTTCCCACAAAACTTGAACGTCATCTACACGAGATCGCAAATTCTTAATTCGGCCAATGTCGGCCTGAAGTACTGATAGCTTTCCAGTTACTCGTTGGGCATTTGCTTGGTCATCCCAGAGATCTGGCGCTGAGGCCAAGATCTCGAGCTCTGCTACTTGAGCCTGCATGTCATCGATACGG
>JBILBY010000103.1:0-3801 GCA_044353415.1 Candidatus Nanopelagicales bacterium
TTGCTTAGAAATCGGCACTTCAGCTACGAACTCATCGTTTCGATCGAGCAAGCGGGCATAGCCAACCGAAGCCGGAGCATCTCCAGATGAAACCACACCTTGGATTACCGCTTGGTTAGTAATGTCGACGTTGTCTAACGAGACCCCGCCGACTACTGCGCCACAACCACTCATGCGGTACCTGGCTCGTCACCAACAGCAACAGGAACGCCAACAAGTGAGCCGTACTCAGTCCAAGAACCGTCATAGTTGCTGACGTTCTTCACGCCCAATAGCTCGTGTAATACGAACCATGAGTGAGCGGAACGCTCACCGATTCGGCAGTAAGCGATTGTGTCTTTCTTTAGATCTACACCAGCAGCTTCATAGAGTGCCTTTAGCTCGTCGATTGACTTGAACGAACCATCTTCATTGGCAGCCTTGCTCCACGGAATGTTGGCAGCAGTTGGAATATGTCCACCGATGCGAGCAGCTTCCTGTGGCAAGTGTGCTGGTGCAAGCAAGCGACCAGCGTATTCATCCGGGCTACGAACATCAACAAGGTTCTGAGTTCCGATTGCCTTTAGAACATCTTCGCGGAACGCACGGATTGAGCGATCCTGATCTTTAGCTACGTACTTAGTAGCGGCGCGACTTGGAACTTCGCTGACTAATTCGCGACCATCGAGTTCCCACTTCTTGCGTCCACCATCAAGTAACCGAACATCACCGTGACCATAAAGCTTGAAGTACCAGTACGCGTAAGCAGCAAACCAGTTGTTGTTTCCGCCGTAAAGCACAACAGTGTCATCGTTGGAAACACCCTTGGCGCTTAGCAAAGCCTCGAACTGTTCTTTGTTTACAAAGTCGCGACGAACTGGATCTTGTAGATCGGTCTTCCAGTTAAGTGCAATCGCATTCTTAATGTGATTGCCTGCGTATGCCTCAGTGTCTTCATCAACTTCGATGAAGACTACTTTTGCATCGTCTAGGTGCGCCAGTGCCCATTCGGCATCTACTAGTGCTTGGTTACTCATTATTACTCCTTGTTTTCTTTTTAAGTTTTGTTTAGGAAAAAATTCGCTTGCCGATTAAATACATTTCGCAGCCCAGGCAGAAGTTGAAGGCTGCATTTAGGAATGCAGCACCCAATGCAAAGCCGACTGCAACTGTTGCTACTAATTCAGCCCCAGCAAGAAGTGCGATCAAGCCCGTTGCTGCAAATAGAAATCCCACGAACTGCGCGAACTGCGGTGGCTCAACTGCTTCTAAAGCAGATGGCTTTGAAATTCGAGGCAGCACTAACTTGCGGTAGATGATTCCATAAGGCTGTGCGTGCAATCCAACGAAAGCACCCAGCGCAAACACAACTGTTTGAATTCCCAACAGTACGGTTGCAAGGCTGGTTGGAATAGTCAGCAAAATTACAGCTAGAACAACAGTTGTGATGGCAGCACCAAAACGTGGTCCGCGTGGATCGATTTGCTTGCTCATTAGATTTCCTTTTCAGTTCCGATTTCATTTGGCTTATAGATAAAGGCAGCCATCAAAGGGACTGCAGGATCAAGCGCACATACACATCGAGGAACCAAGGCGGCCGTAATCAACGACGCGGCGCTTGATAAGAACTGTGGTTCCCGACATGCCCCAACCATAGGACAGGTTCTGTGCACCCGCAGGCTCGTAACTGGTTATTGCAAAAGCCTCGCAGTAAGACACCAAGTTGGCGAAAGTTCAAGATTCGCCTAAGTTCGTACTACCTAATTAATAAGGAGTGCGGATGTCGAGCGGTGCCTATGTTCTGCTTGCCGTTCTTGCCCTCTCTGTGGCTTTCGGGATTTACCGAAAGGTCAGCGATGGCAAACTCCGCGAGGAAATCGTGCCACCACTTCAGGGACTTTCTGAACACTTACACCTGGATCACGATCACCCACCACAGGTAACATTCCTGCAATTCTCTTCGGAGTTCTGCCAACCTTGTCGAGTTACCAACAAACTGCTCGACGAAGTCACCAACAGCTTCCCGGCTATCTGCCACATTGAACTTGATGTTGTCGAGCACATGGACCTAGTGAAGACCTATGGGATCACCCGCACTCCGACCACTTTGATTATTGATAAATCTGGGACCGTACATTTCCGGGCTACTGGCGTGCCAAAGAAGGCAGAGCTAACTGCTGCTGTCACTGACTTAGTTAATACCTAGATTCTTTAAGTAAACAAAGCCAATTCAAGCCCTTTCGGTTCTGCTCTAGACTTGTGGGCAACGACTATATAAGTAGGTGATGGCATGGCTCAGGTTTTGTTACTTACCCGTGCGCTCACACCATCGAGTGCAGTTCTGCCTGGTTTGGAGCTTTTGAGTCACCATATAAAGGTGATGTCGCCGGAACCAACGGCATTGATCACAGCGCCTGAAGTTGATGTGATTTTGATTGATGGCCGCACCGACTTGCCGGCCGTACGCAGTTTGTGCCGTCTTTTGGAAACTACGGGCAATACCTCGCCAGTGATTCTGATTACTACTGAAGGTGGACTAGCAGCTGTCAACCACGAGTGGGGCTTGACAGACGTATTGTTAGTTGACGCCAGCCCGGCAGAGATTGAAGTTCGAATTCGACTTGCCACTACCAAAGTTGAAACACCTAATGGTTTTGAATCCAGCAGTGAAATTAAAGCAGGCGAACTTTCAATTGATGAGTCCACCTACTCCGCAAAGCTTCGGGGACGAACTCTGGATCTAACTTTCAAAGAATTTGAATTGCTTAAGTTTTTAGCGCAACACCCTGGTCGAGTTTTTTCTCGTGACCAATTGCTTCGCGAAGTTTGGGGTTATGACTACTTTGGTGGAACTAGAACCGTTGACGTACACGTTCGCCGTCTACGCGCAAAGCTCGGACCGGAAAATGAAAACCTAATTGGTACAGTTCGCAACGTTGGCTATCGCTACGTAACAACTCCAGTAACTGACAATGAGTCCCACGAAGTTCTTGTCTGATCCATGTCATTTGAAGTCTCGGTTTTAACTCGGTTATCTGAAATCCAAACTGAAGAAGTTATGCAGCTGGCATTTGCTGCTGCGGCAATTGATGAAATGGCTCCACTTTCAGAACATGTCTTGATTCACCTGCACCATGGTGGTGACGACGCAGATGAACATTTAGTCGCAACTTCAGACTCTGGAAAAATCATTGGCTACTTGCACCTAGATCAAACTGATGCGGTAGCCGGATCAGTAGTGGAAGTTGTCGTGCACCCAGAAAATCGAAGACAAGGTGTTGGCCGAGCCTTAGTAGAAGCTGCGATCGCAAAATCAAATGACCCAAGAATGCGACTTTGGGCGCATGGCGAATTGACCAGTGCGTACACCTTGGCTGCGAAACTTGGTTTTGCTAAGACTCGAGAACTTTGGCAGATGCGTCGTTCGCTTTTTGCGCCGCTCCCAAAAGCTAACGATGCAGTCGGAATCACGGTTAGACCTTTCCAGGTTGGAATTGATGAACAATCCTGGCTGAACCTAAATGCCACAGTGTTCGCAGATCATCCAGAGCAAGGTCGAATGTCGGCTCAGGATTTAGCTGTCCGAATGTCCGAGCAGTGGTTTGATCCAGCTGGATTCCTAATTGCAACTCAAGAACAATCGGGATCCGACGTAATGGTTGGATACCACTGGACCAAAGTTCATGGTGGAGCAGGCAGTCATGGGCATTCTGAAATCGGTGAAATTTATGTGCTCGGTATTTTGCCAGAGCTACGTGGCACTGGGTTGGCAAAGCTACTCAGCATCCGAGGATTAGAGCATTTGCGTGCAAAGGGTTTGCC
>JBILBY010000104.1:0-3752 GCA_044353415.1 Candidatus Nanopelagicales bacterium
TCCGTAATCACATTCCAACAACCGGTCTTCTAGGGCGACCTCAACATCTTTAGCAAAGAGAATCGATGCAGTTTCGAGGGTTCGTTCCAATGGACTCGAAACAACTTGAGCGATTTTGACGGCTTCCAATCGCTTAGCTAATGACTCAGTAGTCGTGCGACCGACTTCGTCGAGAACCACACCTGGCGTCCGTCCAGCCAGAACGCCCGTAGCATTGGCGTCAGTCCGACCATGTCTGATCAGCAGCAAAGTTCCCATGGGTCAACACTATTGGGAAATATCGCCCTACTAGGTGGCAGAAAGTACGCCGTTAGCGAGCAAAACCATCAAAAGCGTACCTAGTGCGATCCGATAGATCACGAACGGCAAGAACGTGCGAGTCTGCAGATACTTCATCAAACTAGCAATCACGAAATAACCAACGACAAAAGCAACTATCGTTGCCACGATTGTGGCTGGCCAATTCACAAAACTATCCGATGAAATGTCTCCCGCAGTTAATGCTGCTGAAGCAAAGACGGCTGGGATCGCCAGTAAGAACGAATAGCGAGCTGCTACATCACGTTTGAAGCCCATTGCAAGACCAGCAGTTATGGTTGCACCGCTTCGAGAAACTCCAGGAATCAAAGCTAAAGCTTGTCCGAGTCCAAATAAAACCGCATTCTTGGTGTTGATGTCCGCTTCACTCTTTGTGTGCCTGGCAAACCGATCTGCTAATCCAAGAAGAATTCCCATAACAATTAATGTCGCGGCAACCAGCCAGAGATTTCTTGCAGTTGTCTCAATTGATGACTTGAATGCAAGTCCAGCAATTCCGATCGGAATTGTACCGATGATTACATACCAACCCATTTTTGCATCTGGATTAGTTCGTTCACTCTTTTTCGTAAGACTGACAAACCAGGCTTTCAGAATCCGCGCGATGTCTTGTCGAAAGTAGATAACGACAGCTAGTTCAGTCCCAACTTGAGTCACTGCTGTAAAAGCAGCACCTGGATCTGGCCAACCCAGAAGTTTAGAAACAATCAAAGTGTGAGCAGTTGAAGAGATCGGCAGAAACTCAGTTAGTCCTTGGGAGATGCCTAGGACTATGGCTTGGAGCCACGACAGCTGCTCGTCCACGTAATCTCCCAAAAAATCAAGGACACACACGAGTCCTTAAAAACAATCTATGAAACAAACGCTAGCGTGAACCTATGGAACTAAGGTCTTTGGGGAACAGCGGCCTTCTGGTGTCGCAGTATTCCTTAGGAACTATGACCTGGGGTCGTGATACCGATATCCACGAGGCCCGTGACCAGTTCAATTTGTATCACGAAGCTGGCGGTCGCTTCATCGACACCGCTGACGTGTATAGCGATGGTGTTTCTGAGGAAATTGTCGGAGAATTTTGCCGCGAGCAACCAGACGTTTTGATTTCAAGTAAGGCCGGTAGCGTTCGCACCAATCGACGCCGTGATGCTAGTCGTGGTCACTTACTAGCTGCCTTGGATGCCTCGCTACGGAGGTTGCGAAGAACTCACATTGATGTTTGGCATATCCACGCTTGGGATCCATACACACCGATCGAAGAAACTTTAAGTGCAGCTGAGCACGCAATCGATTCAGGCAAAGTCCGCTACCTAGGCATATCAAATTACTCAGGTTGGCAACTTACCAGCGCTGCACTTGGATCTAAATATCCGGTAATCAGTGCCCAAATGGAGTACTCACTTTTGCAGCGTGGGATTGAGCGTGAAGTGGTACCTGCTGCCGAAGATCTAGGTGTGGGAATCATGGCTTGGTCTCCCCTAGGTCGCGGTGTCTTGACCGGTAAGTATCGTCACGGCACACCAGCCGATTCGCGAGCTGCCACTTCACACTTCTCAGCTTTTATCACGCCTTACTTAAACGATCGGTCTCGCGCAATAGTTGGCGCAGTTTGTACCGCAGCTGAAGGGTTGGGCCTTACTCCAATTGATGTGGCATTAGCGTGGACCAGCGCTCGTCGGCAAGTTTCTAGTGCAGTCATCGGAGCCAGAACTGCAGCTCAACTCCGGGTTGTCCTGAACTCAGTGAATGCCCAATTGCCTCCAGAGATCCACGAGGCGCTTGATGAAGTATCCGCAATAGAGCGTGGTTATCCAGATTTCGGGTGGAATCAATGAGCGCAGTCTGGGAGTTTCGCGAAGTCAACTTTCATCGCGGCACAAAGCGTTCTGAAGTGAAGTCCTACCTAACAGCAATGGCCGAAGTGGAGCGCTGGGAACTAGAACGAGTTCGCGTCTACCAAGATGGCAGTCGCTATGTTCGGCTCCGCCGCAAGATTTATCACCTGCAACGAACTGCCTAGCTAGACCTAGAGACTACGAACGAATCGATCCATAACGCGAGCACCAAACTCTAAACCTGAAGTTGGAACTCTTTCATCGACACCATGGAACATCGCACTGAAATCCAATTCTGGTGGAAGCAGTAACGGCAGGAATCCGTAGCAAGTTATCCCTAGCGTGCTAAAAGCTTTGGCATCTGTACCGCCACTGACTGTGTACGGAACTGGAGTACCGAACGGATCTTCGGCGCGAATCGCAGCACCCATGGCATCAATTAGCGGTCCCTCAAATGGCGCTTCAAGTGCAATTCCATTAACTACATCTTCCAGCACAACGCCTGGAGGCAAGAGATTCTCGATGTCCTTGATGAGTTCATCTTCATAGCCCGGCAAGAACCTGCCATCAATCATTGCTTCCGCAGCACCTGGAATGACGTTGTGCTTGTAGCCAGCGTTAAGCATGGTTGGGTTCGCAGTATTTGAAAGTGTGGCTCCGATGATTCGAGCGATTGGCCCTAGTTGAGCTAGTAACTCTTCTGGATCGTCTGCGCTTAATTCCATACCAAGGGCGTCTGATACTGCCTTAATGAAATCTCGAACTGTTGGAGTGAGTGCAAGATCAAACTTATGATTTCCAACCGCAGCAACTGCCTCAGCTAATTTAGTAACTGCATTGTCATTATTGATGAATGAACCGTGACCAGCTGTTCCTTCAGCCTTAAGTTTCATCCAGCGTATACCCTTTTCAGCTGTCTGCACTAAATAGAGGCGCACATCATCGCGAAGTGTTAACGAAAACCCGCCAACTTCACCCACAGCTTGAGTAACCCCGCGGTACAGTTCTGGACGATTCTCAACTAGCCAACCTGAGCCATGCTCACTGCCTGCTTCTTCATCTGGTAGCCAATCAAAAACGATGGTTCGATCAGGTTGCACACCATTGCGCGCCCAGGAACGAGCCAGCGCCAAGATCATGCCGTCGCCATCCTTCATATCAACGGCGCCACGACCCCAAATCATGCCGTCGTGAACTTCGGCAGCAAACGGGTGATAAGTCCAGTCCTTTGCCTCGGCTGGGACCACATCTAAGTGACCATGAATTAACAACGCAGGCTTACTTGGATCCTTGCCTTCGATGCGGGCATTTACACCTTGGCGTTTACCACTTGTGGTCTCGTAACGTTCACACTCAATGCCAACCTCTTTAAGTTTTGCTTCAACGTACTCAGCGGCTAGCGCCTCACCGGGCCCACTACCGTCGCCATAGTTTGAAGTATCGATTCTGATTAAGTCTCGAACTAGCTCGACAACTTCGGAATCTACATCTGCAAGTGGCTCAATTGACATACCCATAGTCTGGCGCATGACGATAGTTATGTCCGCACCGATTGCGTCATTTGAGCCAGATACGACTAAGCAGGTATTATTACGGGGCTGGGCC
>JBILBY010000105.1:0-3732 GCA_044353415.1 Candidatus Nanopelagicales bacterium
TGAACTAGAAACTAAAGGTCTAGTTACGCCTAAATCGGTTGCAGCACTTCAGTACTCAGGACCAAGTGAAACTGGAGAAGTTAAAACAACCTCAGTTTCAAATGATGCTTATACAAACGTGGGTCGTAACGAACCTTGCCCATGTGGATCAGGTAGCAAGTACAAGAAGTGCCACGGAGCAGCTAGCTAGCTACTCCGGCAGCACTTAACTTGCCGAAACTATTCCGGCAGGGCCCACATCAAACTGGTTGCCCGCCATCTGCCATCCAAACCTTCAAGTCGCAAGGCAAGTGCATAAGATCGATTCGGTGTTCCAAACACCGAACTAACTTCAGCAACACCGTCATCTGTTTCGTGAACATGAATACTGCGAACACCTAGACGAGGCATTTTGTTGCGGGTAATTTGATATTGAAGCTGGCTCATAACCTCTGGCGTAATCCATCGGTTTAGTTGTGCTGCTGGCCTAGAGCCATTGACTACTTCAACTAAGGCATGAACTAATCGCATCGACCACTGTCGGGCAGAAGGCAAATCAACTCTGGCTGTGGCTTGCGGATCAAAGCTGTCAGGACGATTTTCGGCCATTCGTGGCGGCACGTACTTAATTGCATTTGCACCATCGGTTGGCCATTCAAACGGCAGAGTTTCTTGCAAACCATGTTTGGTTCGAACCGGCAAATTGATTATGTTGCCCGGCTTGTATTGACGAGCGCCTGGCACTGGCAGTGCATAAATAATTGCATTCATTGTTTCCCCCCGAAACGTTAAGCAATCACAGCCCTGACGAACCTTTGCAGGTGCCTGCAGGTGCTGCTTGGTGTTTTTATTCCCCCGAAAACACCAGTACAAACTTTCTAATTTCTCTTCAATTAACTGTCAATGCCTGCAACTAAATTCAAGTAAATCTGTGGATATCTCAATTTGGTTACCCACAGGAAGCAAGTTAGTTATTAAGTAACTCAAGATTTCAGGTGAAATATCCGCATGGAATCTGCCGAGTTTGAATCATCCCTAATTACTGAGCTAAATCGAGTGCTGCTTCAGGCTGTCGAGGAAGTGGAGTCCGAAGAACGCTTAGATCTGGCCTACGAAGTCTTGGAAACTGTGCGCTTTGAACAGGCTCACATTTCATGGCTAGATCGTTTGAGAAATACTGCCAGCTCAGTTGAACTGAGACTTGCGCATTCCCACCTGCCGTTTGCTGAAGGTGAAGTCAGGCATCTAGCCGATCCCTTTGTGATTTTGGAGAATGCGAAAACTCAGTATCTAGTTAACTTCGATTTTGTATCTGCGGTTTCCGGACTTAGCGAGCTATCCCAAAATTCTGCGAAACCAGATGCTATTAACTGGCTCGACAATGTTTGGTTTCATGCCCTGGCAGATAAAAACCTGACGAGCACCTGGTATTTGGTGGGCGATCAAGTTATTGAAGGCGCATGTCGGCGAACCGGATTTGATTCCTTAGACATAGAAACAAATTCAAAAGTAATTACGATCCCAAAACGATCTATTGTCGCCAGTCGAACATTAGTTGCTGGCTGATTCTGTTATCGAGGGTTTTGAGCAACAAATTCTGCAGTCGAAGAGTAAAGCTTTACTATGTAATTTTCCAGAGCCTGATCTTCTACTCGCCATTGTCCGCGAGCACCAATCTTTATCGCGGGCAATTCACCGGTGCGTACGAGCGCATAAACCTGCGCAGGCGCAACATTCAAAATCTCCGAAACATCACTAAGGGTTAAGAATCTTGCAGACATGTTTACATCATGGCTGACTTCGAAATCTGCCTTGAGAAGTTTTCCACAACTCCAAAAAGTTAACGTGAATCCAAATGCAATTTATGTGACGATAAGAAAAAGTTTGGGGGAACTTAATGGCAATTCCAATTCGTGTTGGTCAAGTAGGGCACAGCAAGTCAGTTGCAAAAGCAAACCGTAAATCGCAGGATCCAAGACTGTGGCTAGGAATCTTGTTCATAGTTGCAGCCATGATCATCGGACAGTTAGTGATTAGTAGTGCATCAATTCGCGTACCTGCAGTGACATTGAATTCAAACATTGCCCAAGGTGCCCAGATTCGCGAAAGTGATGTAACCGCAGTTCAGGTAGCAGTGCCAAACACCGAGAATTTGATTTCAGTACCTAGTGATGTTGTCGGAAAGATTGCGACAACAGATTTGTTTGCCGGTGATCTAATCAGCGTGCATTCAATATCAAATGGGTTTGCCACTAATGCGCGAAATGTCAGCGTTCCAATTCGAGCCGGTCATTTGCCACAGGTAAGCCCTGGTGAAAAAGTCGATATTTGGATGACACCAAGCCTTGATGGCGTGGCGTTACCTGGTCCGGCCAGTTTGATTATTCCAAATGCGGTAATTGCAGCCGCACCGGAATTCATTGATGCTGGAATGGATACCTCAGTTACCATTTTGGTTTCACAGGATCAGGTTCAAGTTTTGGTTCAAGCTATGCGAGATGGTGTTATCGATCTTGTGGCAATCCCAGTTTCAGGTATTGAGCTATGAAGAATGTAATTGCAGCTCTTGGGCTAGTGGATTGGGAAGCTCAATTTGTGAGTGGATTAGGCCACCCAATGTTTGGTCTACAGGTGCAACGACGTTGCGTTGATGGTGTTGATATTCGGGCTGCCATTCAAGTTTCAGATTGTCAGGCAGTTCTCGTTTCTGATGCAACACCCCGAATTAATCAAGACCTAATTGCTGAGCTGGCAGACAAAAACATCAAACTAATTGCCATTACATCTGATGTTGAACACTGGCAGGACCTTGGAGCAAGTCACTGCTTACAACTTGATTCAAGCAACCCACTTTCCGCTATGAAGTTAGTTAGTGAAGTGATACGTGATGAACCTCAGGCGATTGAGCCAGAGTCCGATCCCACGGGTTTAGTCATTGCAGTCGCAGGATTTGGCGGTGCCTGCGGTAGGACGACGGCGGTAAAGGAAATTGGCTGGCAACTCTCAAAATTAGGATCCAAAACTTGTCTGGTTGATTCAGATACTTACGGACCTTCGCTTGATCAAGAACTTGGATTTGAACCAAACCAAAATGGACTGCTGGAACTTTGTCGATCAATTGAGCGCAAGAATGCGTTAATCCAAACCCATTTCGAATTACTTCCTGAAGTTTCGGAAAACTTAACTCTTGTTGCAGGCCTACCAAGAATTTCGCGTTGGACCGATTTGCGAGTGAGCACACTTAGAGAATTGTGGCGTAAATCCAGAGAAACCTTCGATGTTGTAATTGCAGATGTCGGTGCAGTTTTGGAACTGGATCACAGCCTCATGCACGAGACTTCACTGCCGCGTCGTCATGCTGCATCATTAACTGCGCTTGAGGCAGCGGCCGTTACGTTCATTTGTGCAAGAGCGGACAGCGTCGGAATCACAAGACTTGTGCGGGGTTACTTGGAGTTTCATGAATTGTTTGCGAACTCTGAAGTTCACGTGTTGCTTTGGGGAGTAGTAAACGAAGCTCAAAGTAAAGAAGTTAGAGCTGCAGTAAGTCGTCATACTGGGATCGAATCAATATTTGAAACTTCCTACGATTTTGAGATTACGCGAAAGGCTCTACAACATGGAAGTTTCGTTAGCAAACTAGATCCGAAGAATGTAATCGCTAAAGAGTTTGAAGCGATAGCAACCATGATTCACAAGCACCTTGAACAGCAAAACAAAACTCCGCTTCAGCCAAAACTAAAGCGGAGTTTG
>JBILBY010000009.1:0-12219 GCA_044353415.1 Candidatus Nanopelagicales bacterium
GTCTGCGGCCGCAGCTTGCATTTCACCCCAGCTGCGAAGCATGTCTTCTAGATTTTCCATGTGTGACGTTTGACTTGCGTGTGCTTCAAGCGCATTCACTTTGCGAGCAAAGAACTCTGTGGTATCAACCCAGTGGTTGGGCTCGGTGTGACCCTGTAGCCAGAGCCAGTTAACAGTCCAAGCTTCCAGACCTTCGTTGTCTCGTAATTCTGGGTAGGCGTAAGGATTGCGCACCGCTGGATAAAGCGCTCGCGAGGTAGCTTCGCCAGCAGCCATGTGGTCTGGGTGACTTGCTGGCAGGCGTTCCCAGTTTCGTTCTGGCGACTGGGTAATGACAAGTTGCGGTTGCACCTGGCGCATGACGCGAACAATGTCGCGCTGCACGTCATGGCTTGGTTCTAGGTAGCCATCTTTGTAGCCAAGAAACCGCACATCGGTAACACCATAAACTGCGGCTGCAGCTACTTGCTCAGCTCTTCGGATGGCTGGAATCTCAGAGCGATCTGTCGAATCATCAAAGCCACCAGCGTCACCATCGGTGCATATACAGAATGTGACCTGAACACCAGCCTTAACCAAAGCCATAACAGTTCCACCAGCACCAAAGTCCACGTCGTCAGGGTGCGCAGTTACTACTAGTGCGCGTGTTACACCTTCTGGGATTTCAATTCGCTCATTTGATTCACTACTCACGACGACCACTCTATTTCTTTAATGCCACAACGGCACATGTCAGGGTGCTTACGTAGACTGTCCGTGTGCCTTCACAACTCCTGGATGACTTAAACGAGCCGCAGCGCCAAGCCGTCGTTCATTCTGGAACTCCTTTGTTGGTAGTTGCCGGTGCTGGATCTGGCAAAACCCGAGTGCTAACTCGCCGGATTGCTTATCTAATGGCAGAGCGAAATGCAGCTCCCACCGAAATTCTGGCTATTACATTTACCAATAAAGCTGCGAATGAAATGAAAGAACGTGTTGCTCACATGGTTGGCCCAAAGGCCAGAAGTATGTGGGTTTCAACTTTTCACTCGGCTTGCGTCCGGATTCTGCGCAATGAAGCCAAGCGGCTTAACTTAAAACCTTCGTTCACAATTTATGACACCCAAGACTCAGTTCGCATGCTGTCTTTGGTTTCAAAAGATCTGGGCATAGATCCAAAGTCTTATAGCCCAAAGTACTTACTTGGCCAAATCAGTAACTTAAAGAATGAACTAATTGATTACGAAGATGCGATTAGCAAAGCCGTCACTGCGCAAGAACAAACAGTTGCCCAGGCATATGGCGAGTATCAACGTCGCTTGATGTTAGCTAGCGCAGTTGATTTTGATGATTTGATTGGCCATACCGTTGCACTGCTGCAAGCCTTCCCAGATGTGGCTGAGCACTATCATCGTCGCTTCCGACATGTACTGGTTGATGAGTATCAAGACACAAACCATGCGCAATATGTTTTGATTCGCGAACTAGTTGGTAACGGTAAAGATGGAATCACTCCCGCTGAACTTTGCGTTGTTGGTGACGCTGATCAAAGCATCTATGCCTTCCGCGGCGCTAACATCCGTAACATTGTTGAGTTTGAGCGAGATTACTCAGATGCTAAAACCGTTGTTCTAGAACAGAACTATCGATCGACCCAAAACATTCTCACAAGTGCCAACTCAGTCATTGAAAAGAATTCCGGCCGCCCTGCCAAGCGACTTTGGACCGCTGAAGGTAGTGGCGAGAAAATCGTTGTTTATACCGCCAATGATGAACATCATGAAGCTGACTTCATTGTCACCAATGTCGCAGACTTGATTGATAATCATGGCTTTGAGTACAAAGATGTTGCAGTTTTTTATCGCACAAATAATCAATCTCGAAGTGTGGAAGAAGTATTCATTCGCCGTGGCGTACCTTACAAAGTCGTTGGTGGAACTAGGTTCTATGAGCGCAAGGAAATCAAGGATGCTCTTGCTTACTTGCGCGCTGTGTCTAATCCAGAAGACGATGTTTCGGTACGTCGAATCCTTAACACGCCTCGTCGCGGGATTGGCGATAAGGCTGAAGAAGCCGTAGAAGGATTCGCTCGTCGCGAAAAGATTACCTTTAGTGCTGCGCTCAATAGATTGTCAGAGATTCACACTCTTCCAACGCGTTCTGCTACTGCACTTGCGGAATTCAATCGACTGCTCGGAAACCTACGCACGCTTGATGAATCGGGCGCTGGACCAAGTGCGATTCTGGAAGCAGCAATGGAAGCCTCTGGCTATTTAAAGGAACTGACTGCCAGCAAAGATCCACAAGACGAAGTTCGGGTAGAAAACATTGCCGAACTCGAGAACGTTACACGGGAATACGAAGAACAATTTGCCGAAGACAACGACTCTGACGAAGTTGCAACTCTTTCTAACTTCTTGGAACGAGTTTCATTAGTTGCAGACTCTGATCAAATTCCAACAGGTGAAGAGCACGGTGGAGTGGTAACCCTAATGACTTTGCACACTGCAAAAGGTCTTGAGTTTCCAGTCGTGTTCTTAACTGGAATGGAAGACGGCGTCTTTCCACACCAGCGAGCATTAGGTTCGGCAACAGAACTCGAAGAAGAGCGTCGTCTTGCTTACGTTGGCATGACTCGCGCCATGAAACGTTTGTACTTATCCCGAGCAGTAGCTCGATCAACTTGGGGTCAACCAAATTACAATCCAGAATCCAGATTCCTTTCTGAAATTCCAGCTGAGCTAGTAGATCGACAAGGTGAAGAACCTGGCCCATTGGGACTTTCTGGCTCCGGATATTCAAAACCAACAAAGCGCAATGAACCGGTAATGGTTCTCGAAGTTGGCGATCGAGTATTACATGACAAGTTTGGAATGGGAACTGTTACTGCAGTTGTCGGACAGAATGAAAAGGCAGAAGCAACGATTGATTTCAAGAGTGCGGGAGAGAAGCGCTTACTATTGCGTTACGCGCCAGTCGAAAAGCTTTAGGCCTAGTTTCCCCAAAGCCAAGACGATGGGTTCATGAATTCGCCATCTTTAGTTACTTCAAAGTGCAAGTGTGGACCCGTTGTGTTTCCAGAGGTCCCAGTTTTTCCGATCTCTTGCCCGGCAGCAACTTCTCCACCCGATATTTCAATCTTTGATAGATGGTTGTAAGCGGTTACGTAACCATTGCCATGATCGATTTCAATTCGATAACCATAAGCACCGCCCCAACCAGAAGCAATTACCGTTCCATTGGCAGCTGCAACCACAGAGGTACCACTCTTGACGCGGAAATCTAGACCAGTGTGCCATCCGGCTGACCAGATTCCGCCGCGCTGACCATAACGAGCACTCAGTGTGTAATTTTCTTGAATCGGAACTGAGATAACACCAATCTGACGAAGTCGCTCGGCTTCGATTAAGGCGGCCTGTTGCTCAGCTTCAGCTTGGGCTTTTGCGTTAGCAGCAGCCTGTTGCTCACTTAGTAAAATCTGGGCTTGCTGATTCTTTTGATCTTGCGCTTGGGCAACTAAGGTATCGAGTTGATCAGTAGTTGCAGCTAGAGCTTGTAGTGATTTTCGTTCAGTACTTGAAACAGTCGGTGTGGTATCGATAACAGCATTTGGATCGCTAGTTGGATCATCCACAGTCGCAGCCGCAGCGACTACTTCAGCTTCAGCAAGCGTTTGTCGATTTTCCGAGCGACTCGCAGCCTGAGCGCGCGAAGTGCTGGTCTGAATCGAGGCTTCAGTAGCTTGTTGTCCCGATGCAGTAACGGTAGCTGCTGGGTATTCCAGAACACTCGTGTCGCCAGTTTGGGTTACGCCAGCAACAGTAGAGCCGGAGGTTGCAACCACAGAGCTCATACCCGCAAGGCCAACGAGTGCGCCTACGTGTTTGCCAGAAACTACCTTCTTTTTTGGGGCAGCATGACGGGCAGCGCGATGACGACCGCGTGGTGCTGTACTCATACTTAGACCCTATCGGAGGCGAAAATGCTTAAGTTATAAGTCTTTTCTACCTGACTTCTGGGCCTTTGGGAAATGAAAATGTGGTGTTAGAGGCGAAAGTGACATAACGCACCCCATAAATCAGGGGTTATCCGAGGATTCACAAACGAATTAGGGAAATTCTTACGAAAAGTGGCAAATTCGTGGCAAATTGCGGGCACCCTGAATTTGCCTGTATGAATAAGGCATGAGTCCAATCCGCATTGTCATCGCTAAGCCTGGCTTAGATGGCCATGATCGTGGCGCCAAGGTTATTGCCCGCGCACTTCGCGATGCTGGGTTCGAAGTCATTTACACCGGACTGCACCAAACGCCTGAACAAATTGTTCAAACCGCGATCCAAGAAGATGCTGACGCAATCGGAATGTCGATTCTTTCGGGCGCGCACCTAACTTTGTTCCCTGCCGTTATCGAACTTCTGGCAGCCAAGGGTGCCTCCGATATTGTGGTCTTTGGCGGCGGCGTAATTCCAACTGATGATGTAACTCAGTTACAGGATTCTGGTGTTGCACATGTGTTCACGCCTGGCACACCAATTGGTGACGTAGTCGAATGGGTTAGCGCCAACGTAGGTGTCGCGAGCGTTCGCTAAGGTTGTCTCACAAGCTATTGAGAGAGTGACCCGCAAACCGTGGATCTATACGAATACCAAGCTAAAGAATTGTTCGCCAAGCATGGCGTAGCCGTAGTGCCAGGCAAAGTTTGCTTCACACCTGAAGAAGCGCAGGCTGTAGCAACGGATATCGGAACGACAGTTGTCGTTAAGGCGCAAGTTAAAACTGGTGGCCGCGGTAAGGCAGGCGGCGTAAAGCTCGCTGACAATGCAAGTGATGCCAAAGATCGCGCCCAAGACATTCTTGGATTGGATATCAAGGGACACATCGTCCATAAAGTTTTGGTTGCTGAAGCAGCAGACATTGCTGAAGAGTATTACGTTTCGTTTTTGCTCGATCGCACCAATCGCACATTCCTTGCGATGGCCAGCGTTGAAGGTGGCGTCGAGATCGAAGAGGTTGCTGTAAACAACCCTGACGCATTGGCAATGATTCGCGTAGATGCACTTGTTGGTTGCACGCTTGAAAAAGCAACTGAGATTGCCGATGCGGCAAAGTTCCCAGCTGAGGTTCGGGATCAGGTTATTGAAATGCTGCAGAGTCTTTGGAAAGTCTTAGTTGAAGAAGACGCAACTCTGGTTGAAGTTAACCCGCTAGCGAGAATTACTGATGGCCGAGTACTTGCCCTAGATGGCAAAGTTTCGCTAGATGACAACGCGCAATACCGCCATGATTCACACCTTGCACTTATCGATAACGCGCAAACTGATCCAATTGAATTGCGCGCCAAAGAATTTGATTTGAACTACGTAAAGCTTCAAGGTGAAGTTGGAATTATCGGCAATGGTGCCGGACTTGTTATGTCCACCTTGGACGTAGTTGCTTACGCAGGCGAAGAATTTGGTGGCGTTAAGCCAGCGAACTTCCTTGACATTGGTGGTGGTGCTAGTGCTCAGGTTATGGCCAATGGTTTGGACATCGTGTTGGGTGACCCAGAAGTTAAAGCAGTGTTTGTAAACGTCTTTGGTGGAATTACGGCCTGTGACGCAGTTGCAAATGGAATCGTCCAGGCGGTAGGAATGCTCGCTGAACGCGGCGAACCAATTACCAAGCCAATTGTTTGCCGGATTGACGGAAACAATGCAGTTGAAGGTCGTCGAATTCTTGATGAATCAGGAATTGCATTAATTGAACGTGTTGAAACTATGGATGACGCAGCTCGTCGCGTTGCCCAACTAGCTGCAGGTAAGTAGGACTTCTGATGGCAATTTTTCTTAATGCAGATAGCAAAGTTTTAGTTCAGGGAATGACTGGTTCTGAAGGAACTAAGCACACCCGTCGCATGGTGGCCAGCGGTACCAATGTTGTTGCGGGCGTAACCCCAGGCAAAGGTGGCCAAGAAGTTGATGGCATTCCAGTGTTTAACAACGTGGGCGAAGCCATGGCAGCCACTGGAGCAAATGTCTCAGTTGTTTTCGTGCCACCTAAGTTCGCCAAGGCTGCAGTAATTGAAGCGGTAGATGCAGCTATTCCACTTTGCGTAGTAATCACTGAAGGCATTCCAATTCATGACACTGCTGCATTTTTTCAGTACTCCGAAAACTCCGGCAAGACTCGTCTAGTTGGACCAAACTGCCCTGGCTTGATTAGTCCAGGAATTTCCAATGCCGGAATCATCCCAGGTGACATTACTAAAAAGGGGCGCATTGGCCTAGTGAGTAAGTCCGGAACTCTGACTTATCAAATGATGTTTGAATTAAGAGATCTTGGTTTCTCAAGTTGTGTAGGTATTGGTGGCGATCCAATCATTGGCACCACACACATTGATTGCCTTGCTGCATTTGAAGCAGATCCGGAAACTGAAGTAATCGTAATGATTGGTGAAATCGGTGGTGACGCCGAAGAGCGCGCAGCTGCGTTCATTAAAGACAACGTTACAAAGCCAGTCATTGGATATGTTGCTGGCTTTACCGCACCTGAAGGTAAAACCATGGGTCATGCTGGTGCGATAGTTTCCGGTTCATCCGGCACTGCAGCGGCAAAGAAAGACGCACTTGAGGCCGTAGGCGTTCGCGTTGGAAAAACTCCAAGTGAAGCAGCCAAACTTGTACGGGAAGTCTTAGCCAGTCGCTAATTCGTGTCGAATCGTCATTTTTTAGGCTGAACTGGGACGATTTTAAGTGTGACCAATGATCTTCCTCGCAAGCGACCTGCAGGCGCACCACAGCGTCAGTGGCGTCGCCCGGTTCCGGAAGATCACATAAATAACTATCCGCCATTAATAGCGGGGGCCATCGCGGCCACCATCGCAGTTGTAATTGGTTACATATTTACCTTGGGATTCATCATGGCGGCGTGGCTGTTTGCAGCTCATGGCAGTGAATCAACGGTGCAGGTTCTTCGAGCTGCTGGAATTGCCTGGCAAGTTTTGCATTTAGTGCCATTAGTAATCGGCACAACCACTATTGGGGTCCTACCTTGGGGATTTTTGGTGGTGCCGATTTTGATTTTATGGAAAGCAACCCACTGGGCGCTCAAAAGTTCGCAACCAAAAACTGCAGTTGAATTCATTCGGATTGCAATTTCCATCAGTCTGATCTACTCAGGACTTGCTGGACTAATTGGATTGATTTCCTCAACAAACGATCTCTATACCGGCATCACTTCATCAATTCTGCATACACTTTTTGTTGCACTTGCGGTGACTTCGGTTTGCATAATTACTTACGCACCTTCAAGAACAATTCTGACTGATGCATTGCCAAAAATTCTTGTCGATGGCATCAGGCCTGCGGTGATTTCTTTTGGCCTGTTATTCATTGCAGGATCGTTGTTAACTTCGGTTTCCCTTATTCTTAACTGGCCACAAGTTCAGGCAGTCACCACACTTATGGCACCGGGATTTATTGACGGATTCTTTATGACGTTACTTGGCATCGGATATCTGCCAACGGTGAATGTTTGGGCAATGTCATATTTGCTAGGCCCTGGGATCATGCTTGGGGGTGGAGTTGTGACTCCAGAAAATGCCAGCCCAGGAGCGCTACCGGCATTTCCATTGCTATCAATCTTGCCCAGCGAATCAGCGGCGCTAGCAGCATTTTTTGTTTTGGTACCAATACTGATTGGCATTGCAATCTATTTCTTGATGCCCCGCGAGAGATGGGTAGCACAAGGCGACTCGATTGCGATCGCCCTGTCCTTCGTAGTTCGATGGCGAGAAGTAGTCACTTTGCTAGTTTCAGTTGGTTTGCTTTCAGTATTTGTTTGGATCGCAGCAGCAGCTTCAAGTGGCTCACTTGGTACCGGATATTTGAAGTTCATCGGACCAGTGCCGGCAGACGCAGCAGTCGCCGCGATCGCAGTATGCGGACTTTCAGCGCTGCTTACTCTTGTTATTCCACGGACGGTTATGTCACTTCTGCACTGCTGGTTCAACCGAGAAGCAATTACAAAATAGACTTAACTAGTGGCGAATTTTCGCGTAGTTGTATTGGCTTCGGGTACAGGCACACTTTTTGCCGCCCTAGCAAATCAAACTGATCAAATTGGCATTCAGATCGTTGGCCTAATATCCGAAGCTGAAGTTCCAGCATGTGAGCGAGCCCGGGAACTTGGAATTCCAGTAACCGTTGTGCCACTACTCGAGGATCGAATTAAGTGGGATCAGAATTTAGCTACTGAGTTAAGTCGACTAAAGCCTTCATTAATTGTTTCTGCCGGATTTATGAAAATACTTGGTCCTGTCGTTTTACGTTTTCATCAAGGCAAAATCATTAACACCCATCCCGCATTGCTCCCAGATTTTCCGGGAGCACATGCAGTGCGAGATGCGCTTGCTGCTGGAGTTTCTGAAACCGGCACCACTATTCACTTCGTTGACAAGGGTGTCGATACGGGTGAAGTGATTGCCCAGGCCAGAGTTAAGGTTGAGCCAGGTGACACAGAGAGTTCACTTCACGAACGAATAAAGAAAGCCGAACGTGAACTGTTGGTTACAACGGTCCGTGACATTGCAAGCGGGAAGGTGACTTTGAAATGACGCAAACCCGCAAAGTCACCCGAGCGCTTATCAGCGTTTATGACAAAACAGGATTGAGTGAACTTGCCCAAGGGCTCCACGATGCAGGGGTAAAGATAGTTTCTACTGGGAGCACTGCGGCAAACATTGCAGCCCTTGGTATTCCAGTAACTGAAGTTAAAGATGTAACAGGATTTCCTGAATCGCTTGATGGCAGAGTCAAAACTTTACATCCAAAAATTCATGGTGGACTACTTGCGGATATGCGCAAGCCTGAGCACGTTGCCCAACTTTCGGAACTTGGGATTGAAGCATTTGAGTTAGTTGTTGTAAACCTCTATCCCTTTGCCCAAACCGTTGCCTCGGGTGCCAGCATCGAAGAATGTATTGAGCAAATCGATATCGGCGGACCAGCAATGGTTCGGGCCAGTGCAAAGAATCATGCCAACGTAGCAGTAGTTGTTGATCCGGCTTCTTATGTAACAGTGCTTGAAGCAGTTAAGAATGATGGCTTCACCAAAACTCAGCGCGTAGCGCTTGCGACTCTGGCCTTTCAACATGTTGCGCAATATGATGTTGCAGTTTCGAGCTGGCTTGCATCGGTTGTCTTGCCTAATTCAGATCCGTCTCAAGATGGATTCCCAGCCTGGGTGGGGAGTGTTTGGGAACGCGCGCAGACTTTGCGTTATGGCGAGAATCCACATCAAGACGCTGCTTTATATGTTTCAAAGTTTGGCAATTCCGGAATCGCTCAGGCTGAACAACTTCATGGCAAAGAAATGTCTTATAACAATTTTGTGGATGCTGATGCTGCGTATCGAGCCGCCTATGATCACAAGACACCAACAGTTGCAATTATTAAACATGCAAATCCATGTGGCGTAGCAAGCGATAAAAACATCGCGCTGGCATACCAGAAAGCAAATGCCACAGATTCAGTATCGGCATTCGGTGGTGTGATTGCTTCCAATCAAAAGGTCACTAAAGAAATGGCGCTCGCAGTTTCGCAGGTTTTCACTGAGGTGATTGTGGCTCCAGATTTCGACCAAGACGCACTTGTTGTGCTAAGAGAAAAAGCAAGCGTACGAATCTTGAAGGTAGTAGCTCCAGACTCAAACGTTCATGCTGAGATGCGACCGATATCAGGTGGCATGCTCTTGCAATCACAAGATAGATTCCAAAGTCCTGGTGACGAGGTGTCTAATTGGCAATTGGTTTCAGGGCCGGCAGCTGATCAAAAGACACTTGCAGATTTGGAATTTGCTTGGCGCGCCTCACGATGCGTTAAATCAAACGGAATTTTATTGGCAAAAGATTTAGCAGCAGTTGGAATTGGCATGGGACAAGTTAATCGAGTTGATTCAGCTCGACTCGCTGTATCTAGAGCGGGTTCGGATCGTGCCATGAATAGTGTGGCCGCTAGCGATGCTTTCTTTCCATTTGCAGATGGCTTAGAAGTCTTGTTGGATGCAGGAATTACTGCAGTAGTTCAGCCTGGTGGGTCAGTGCGTGATGAAGAAGTAATCGCCGCTGCCAATAAAGCTGGAATTACTATGTACTTCACCGGCACCAGACATTTCTTCCATTAACTAAAAGCATTTGCCTGCATCCCACCGCAGGCCCGTAAACAGTGGCAGGATGGGCAAGTTATGAAAACCTTTGTGAAGCAGCAATGGCCAATCCTGAGCGTCTATTTAGGAATCTTGGCTTCTCTAATTGTTGTCATTTACGTCGATTTTCGATTTGGTGCCATCCTTCTTTCGCTAAGTGTTTTACTTGCATTTATTTTGAGATTACGGTTACCAGATTCAGCCGCGGGATTACTTAGAGTCCGAAGGCGCAGAGTGGATTTAACTGTGCTGGCAACACTAGGAACATTTCTTCTAATTTTGGCTCTCGTTGTGCCGCAGGGAAGTAAGTAATCAAATGACACAGTCTTCTGGAACTCTGGAAAAAGCAAAGTTCTCCCATATCGTTATCACGTTTATTGCCTCCGTCATCATCACGGCGCAATCCTCGGTAAACAGCGAGTTGAATACCTACACTGAGAATCCATTAATCACCGCACTAATCAACTTCACAACCGGATTAATAGTTCTATCCGTAATGATGATTTTTAGTCGTCCAATCCGACAGGGATTCATCAGCATTCCTCGCTTGGTTCGCGAAGGAAGGCTAAAGCGCTGGCAGTTGTTTGGTGGTTTATCGGGTGCATTCTTTGTGGCCAGCCAAAGTAGTTTGGTGCAAGTCATTGGTGTTGCAATCTTCACTGTGGCAGCAGTTGCGGGTCAAACTTCGGCAGCCTTGTTGGTAGACAAAGCAGGAATTGGCCCAGCAGGTAAACAGCCAGTGACGCTAATGAGAATTGGTGCAGCAATTTTGGGCATCGTTGGAGTTTTGGTTTCAGTGCTTGGCCAGGATTCAACTGGTCAGTTCGCGTTCGGCGCGGTGCTGATTTCATTCGCTGCCGGTGCACTGGTTTCGACTCAGCCAGCACTTAATGGTCAGATCGCAAATCACACTGGGCAACCAGCAGCCGCAACAATGGTCAACTTCATTGTTGGCTTGATTACTTTGGTAGTTGTTTATGCAATCGCGCAACAGGTAAACCCACAGAGCTTTAATGTTCCTCCGATGCCTTGGGAGAATCCAGTCATTTGGCTTGGTGGGCCATTTGGTGTGCTATTTGTTTTGACTGCGTCGTTCATGGCAAAAACTCTTGGTGTGTTTCTATTTACGCTTACCTCTGTCGTAGGACAGCTATCAGGTGCAATCTTGATGGACGTACTATTTCCAACTGCATCAACAAACATCACCTGGCAGTTGCTACTTGGAATTTCAATAACTGGTGCCGCAGTAGTTCTGGCCAGCGGTAAAAAGAAAACTAAGACCCAATAACTGCGGACGCGAAAGATGCCATGTCAGGGAAAACCTGATCTGGAGCTGCACTAGCCGCAGGCGCTGCGCCATTTCCGCGACGCTTGATGTGAACCGTAGTCATACCAATACTTTTAGCAGGACCGTGATCATGGAACAAACTTTGTGCCACGTGCAAAATGCGATCCTTAGTAATACCTAGGGTGCGTTCTACTTTTTCGTGTGCGAAGTGAAAGTTATCAATGTTTGGCTTGTATGACCCAACTTGCTGTGCGGTAATCACTTCATCAAATTTGATACCAAGGCGTTCTGCCGATGCTGCAAATAGGTCATCATCACAGTTTGTAATTACGACAAGTTTGTAATGCTTTTGAAGTTCAACAAGGGCATCATGTGAATCTGGGAAAGCTGGCCAATCAACCACGCTGCCACCAAATTGCGCTTCTTGTTCTGGGGTAGTCGTAATTCCGCGAGCAGATGCAAGCATGCGCAAAGTCAGACCAAGCACTTCGCGGTAACCCTTATATGGCACTTCAGCATCGTGTTCATGTGTCGAGAATTCGCCGAGTAGTTCGGCGTCAGTTGCTTCCGAAACCTCAGAACCTAAGGCCGCTCGAAGTCCCGCCAGAATTCCAGATTCCCAGTCGATCAGAGTGCCGTAGCAATCAAAAGTTAGTGCGTCGTATGCCTGGTAATTGACCATGGAACCCTCCAAGAATGAATTGTTTAGTGCTGTGATTTGTACTGTACAACCTGGCAGGACCGGCCGACCATATCCCGATACTCGCGCT
>JBILBY010000106.1:0-3722 GCA_044353415.1 Candidatus Nanopelagicales bacterium
GAACCAGCTCAACTGTTTGTTGTAGCGTGAGTGCGCGAGCAAGTTCGCGGGGAGCACTCGAGAAAATATCTCCGACATGATCCTTTGTTTCAAGACCGGCTGAAAACCATTCGACAAAGTTTGTAATTCCGCTTTGCGCCACCAAACTCACGGATGCTCGTTCATTTGCTGGCAAGGCAGTGAACCAAGGCAGAGTATCTTCCATGCGCGTAGTTGCTGCGGTGGTTAATTCGCCAGTCATGCGCTGAACTCGCCTAGCTAAAACGGCATGCTCAGCGGCGATGCGTTCTGGTGTGGACTCAGTTGAGCGAATAGAGCGTGGCATAGGACTAAGTGTGCCAGTAGTGCTGGAAAGGGCGGTTCTCTGGTGGAAAGTTACAGGGCGTTAACGCCTGCAACTTGCTGCGCCGATAGTTCGACTACCGGAAGAATCTCAGCAAGCTGCTCGACGGTTCGCGCGCTGGCAATCGGAGTGACTACGCCAGGTTGAGCACGCAGCCAACCCAAGGCAGCTGCGGCAATTGTTGTGTTTTCGGCTTTGGCAATTTCGGATAGCGCATTGAGAATTGCCCAGCCGCGATCGTTCATGTAGTCCGGCATATCTCCAGCGCGCACACTATCGACTTCAACGCCTGGCTGATACTTGCCAGTTAAGAAACCAGTTGCCAAGGAGAAGTAGGGAAGTACTGGAATGTCTTCCTTGACGGCAGTTGCCATCAAGTCGCCTTCGTATTCATCACGCACAATCGCGTTGTAGTTCGGCTGAAGTAAAAGGTATTCGCTCATGCCAAGGTCACGAGAAATCTTAAGCGCTTCTTCAAGACGTGATGCCGTGTAGTTGGAAGCAGCCAAGTAGCGAACTTTGCCAGCAGTTACAAGTTCATTAAACGCAGTTAATGATTCTTCGAGCGGTATTTCTTCATCGTCATGGTGCGCGTAATAGATATCGATGTAATCAGTGCCAAGGCGACGAAGTGAATCTTCGGCAGCAGCAGCGATGTTCGCAGCACTTAACCCAGGACGCGTTGCAAGCTTGGCAACTTTAGTGGCAATCACCATTTCGCTTCGATTGCCGCGACTGCGCATCCAATCACCAATTATGGTTTCGCTTTCGCCACCTACGTTGCCGGTATGCCAGCGCGAATACATGTCAGCGGTGTCAATGAAGTTTCCCCCCGCTGTTTCATAGGCAGTCAAAACTTCTTGGGATTGCGCTGCGTTAGCACTCCAGCCAAATACGTTGCCACCTAAACAAAGTGGGTGTACTTGTAAGTCGGTTCTGCCTAGCGCAACGCGCATCAGCCGCCACCTTCAGTGTTGCCAGCTGAGGCAGCTTTTGGATTGGTTAGGTCGTAGCGATCGATTGCTTCTTGCACGCGTTCGGCAGGAACTTCGCCGCGCTTTGCCAACATTGCTAAAGCTTGAACTGTGATGCTTTGGGCATCAACTAAGAAGTGACGACGAAGTGCCCCGCGAGTATCTGACATACCCCAACCATCAGTTCCAAGTGAAACGAAGTCATTCGGCACCCAGTCACGAATCTGATCTTGCACAGCGCGCATGAAGTCAGAAACTGCAACAACAGGTCCTTCGGTTCCGGCAAGTTTTTCAGTAACCCAACTGATTTGTGGAGTAGCTGACGGATTAAGGAAATTGTGACGATCAGTCTTAAGTCCATCGCGACGAAGTTCATTCCAAGAAGTGACTGACCAAACATCTGCGCTAACTCCCCAGTCTTCGCGCAGAAGTTTCTGAGCTTCAAGTGCCCAAGGAACTGACACACCTGATGCAAGAAGTTGAGTACGAGGTCCCTTGGCATCAGAATCTGGAGCAAGCAAATACATGCCTCGCAAAATACCTTCAGCATCAACACCTGCTGGTTCCGCAGGTTGAATATAAGGCTCGTTGTAAACCGTTAAGTAGTAGTAGATGTCTTCAGGATTCTCGCCATACATACGGCGCAATCCGTCACGAACAATGTGACCGATCTCGAAACCATAAGCCGGGTCGTAACTAACAACAGCTGGGTTAGTTGCAGCCAGCAAATGTGAATGACCATCTTCATGCTGCAGGCCTTCGCCGTTAAGTGTTGTGCGCCCGGCGGTGGCACCGAGCACAAAGCCACGAGCCATTTGATCGCCAGCTAGCCAGAATGAATCACCAGTGCGCTGGAAGCCAAACATTGAGTAGAAGATGTAAATCGGGATCATTGGTTCGTTATGTGTTGCATATGAAGTTGCAACTGCAGTCCAAGATGCAACTGAACCGGCTTCGTTAATACCTTCGTGCAGGATCTGACCAATTTCAGATTCCTTGTAAGACAGCATCAGTTCGCGGTCAACCGACATATATTGCTGACCATGCGGTGAGTAGATCTTCAAAGTAGGGAAGAAACTATCCATACCAAAGGTGCGCGCTTCATCCGGAATGATTGGCACGATTCGCTTACCAATGTTTTCATCGCGCACTAAGTCGCGAAGTAAACGAACAAAAGCCATTGTGGTTGCAACTGGTTGGTTTCCTGAGCCAGCACTCATGTCTTTGTAAGTTTCGATTGGCGGCAGTGTTAATGCCTTCGCAGTCGTGCGGCGAGATGGAACGTATCCACCAAGAGCCCTGCGACGCTCGTGCAAGTATTCGATATGTTCGTGGTTATCACCTGGGTGGTAATACGGTGGCAACTTGTCATCAAGCTGCGCATCGGTAATTGGAATCTGCAGACGATCGCGGAAAACTGCTAGATCTTCATGAGTCAGCTTCTTCATCTGGTGCGTTGCGTTGCGGCCTTCGAAGTGTGAACCTAAAGTCCAGCCCTTGATGGTCTTGGCCAAAATTACTGTTGGTTGACCAGTGTGAGCCTCAGCTGCTGCGTATGCCGCATACATCTTCTTGTAGTCATGGCCACCACGCTTTAGGTTCCAAACCTGGTCATCTGACCAGCCTTCGACCATGGCTTTGGTGCGAGGATCGCGACCAAAGAAGTTATCGCGGACAAATCCACCGTTTTCAGTCTTGTAAGTCTGGAAGTCACCATCAGGAGTGCGGTTCATCAAGTTAACGAGCGCGCCTTCGTTATCGATGGCGAGCAATTCATCCCACTCGCGACCCCAAACAACTTTGATTACGTTCCAGCCAGCACCACGGAAATGCGATTCAAGTTCTTGAATGATTTTTCCGTTACCGCGAACTGGACCATCAAGGCGTTGCAAGTTGCAGTTGATTACAAACGTTAAGTTGTCTAGTTCCTCGCGAGCTGCGATACCAATTGCGCCCAATGATTCAGGCTCATCCATTTCGCCATCACCCAAGAACGCCCAAACGCGTTGCTGGGAAGTGTCTTTGATTCCACGATGATGTAAATAGCGATTAAAGCGCGCTTGGTAGATCGCATTCATCGGACCAAGACCCATGGACACAGTAGGGAACTGCCAGAAGTCCGGCATCAAACGTGGATGCGGATAACTTGGCAAACCATTTGGAGCTGCTGATAGTTCCTGACGGAAGCCATCAAGGCGATCAGCGCTTAAGCGACCTTCCAGAAAAGCTCGCGCATACATTCCAGGGGAGGCGTGACCTTGGAAGAAAACTTGATCGCCGCCGCCTTCATGTTCTGGACCGCGGAAGAAGTGGTTGAAGCCAACTTCGTAAAGTGACGCGCTCGATGCGTAAGTTGAAATGTGTCCGCCGACGCCGATACCTGGACGTTGCGCACGATGCACCAG
>JBILBY010000107.1:0-3719 GCA_044353415.1 Candidatus Nanopelagicales bacterium
TGGGCTAACTGGTCGCAAGATCATCGTTGATACTTACGGCGGTATGGCACGTCACGGCGGTGGCGCGTTCTCCGGTAAAGATCCATCAAAGGTTGACCGCTCAGCAGCATATGCAATGCGTTGGGTTGCAAAGAACGTTGTTGCAGCTGGCCTTGCGAAGCGCTGTGAAGTACAGGTTGCTTACGCAATCGGTAAGGCACATCCAGTTGGCGTATTCGTTGAAACTTTCGGTACCGGAACAGTTCCAGAGGAAAACATTCGCCAAGCAGTTTTGAAGGTATTCGATCTTCGCCCAGCCGCGATCATTGCCGACCTAGAACTTCTTAACACCAGCGTTGTTAAGTACCGCCCAACAGCTGCTTACGGACACTTCGGTCGCCCAGGATTCACTTGGGAACGCACCGATCGCGCCGAAGCACTTAAGGCCGCAATCTAATACCAAGCAATCTCCAAAAGGCCAGGCAGCAATGCTTGGCCTTTTGTCTTGCATTGATGTCAGATAAGAGTGAAAGACTGTATCCGTGAGTGACGATCAACTAAGCCTGGTCCCAGGCAAAAAGAAGCGAGTTAAGGCAGAAGTTCCGATTGCCAAAATCGCACCTGTCGCCCACATCGCTATCGACAGCCCACTCCCACACCTTGATCGTGTATTCGATTACGCAGTGCCTGAGAAGTTTTCTGATCTTGCTCAACCAGGCGTTCGAGTCCGCGTCCGCTTTGCAGGAAAACTAACAGACGGCTGGCTTATCTCGCGTTCAGATGAAAGCGATCACCCAGGTACCTTGGCTGCACTAACTAATGTGATCTCTCCAGAAGTTGCGTTAATCCCTGAAGTACTTGAATTGGCAAAGTCGGTTGTTGCCAGACAAGCGGGCACACTTTCAGATGTCTTGCGAAGCGCTATCCCAAATCGTCACGCCACTGCCGAAGCAACAGTCTTCGCACCCGCGCCAAAAGTTTCCGACATTGAACCAACTGCTTGGGCTGATTACACCGGGGGAGCTGCGTTAATTAAACGAACTATCGCCGGCGATGCACCTCGCGCAGTTGTCACAACTGGTTGCGATGACGCGGCAGTTTTAATTGCGCAGTATTCCGTAACAGTTTCGGCGAACGATGGAAAAGTAATTGTTGTTGTTCCGGATCGTGCCGCCATTGATCGAGTCGTTGCATCACTTGTTTCGCTTGGCTGTCCGAAATCCGCAGTTGCAATCCTGGCAGCTGATGATGGCCCAGCCCAGAGATATCGCAGTTGGCTTTCAGTACTTCGTGGTACCGCAAGCATTGTGGTTGGTAGTCGCGCTGCCGTTTTTGCGCCAGTAAAAGACTTAACTGCAATTTGTGTTTGGGATGATTGGAATGACACTTTGTCCGATCCACAAGCTCCGTATTGGCATGCTCGCGACGTTGCAGTTCTGCGTAGCGCACAACAAAACACTGCACTAGTTTTTGCTGGCGCAACCATGTCAGTTGAAACCTGCTCGCTTATGCCGTGGATGGCACACGTTGCAAAAAGCCGAGATCAACTGCGAAACGAATCACCAAAAGTTCGAAGCGCTCTGGATGAAGCGGGTACCAAGATAAATCCAGCAGCAAGCGGTTCGCGAATTCCTTCGACAGTTATGCAAGGAATGAAGACAGCACTAACTAAAGGTCCAGTTTTAGTTTTAGTCTCTCGCCTTGGTTATTCGCCGCGCATAGTTTGTGACACCTGTCGAACATCAGCGCTGTGCTCAGCTTGCAATGGTCCATTAATGCAGACCGCTCGTTCCAGTGCGCCAACCTGTCATCTGTGCGGTCACATTGAATCCAAATGGAGTTGCAAGAAGTGCAAAGGAAATTCAATTCGCGCTGCTGCTGTAGGTAGCGAACGTACTGCTGAAGAACTTGGCCGAGCCTTTCCTGGAATTCCAGTTCGCTCATCAACTTCAGATCACATTTTGCGTACCGTAGATTCCCGTCCAGCGATTGTCGTGGCAACAGCCGGCGCTGCGCCGATTGCGCAAGATGGATATGCAGCTGCGATTTTGCTTGATGGCAATGCCATGTTGTCTCGTCCTGAACTAAGCGCCACTCAAGAAACTTTTGCCAAGTGGAATGAGTGCGCATCACTGGTTCGCCCTGATGGAGAAGTGATAGTTGTCGCGGACTCTGAACATCCAGCCGTTCAAGCATTGATTCGTCATGATCCAGCCGGCTTTGCCCAGCGCGAACTTGAACAACGCGCTCAGGTTTCGCTGCCGCCTGCAGTTCGTCTAGCTGCGCTTACTGGAGAGCAATCAGATATTGATGACGCGCTGTCAATGCTGGAACTGAATCCAGAAACCTTAGTTCGTGGTCCGGTGCCTGGCAAGGACAACCAAGTTCGAATGCTGGTGTCTTGTGATCGCAAACTTGGCATCGAACTTGCCTCGCAGTTAAAGGCAATGACTTCGGCGCGAAGCGCTAAACATAAGGGCGGACCTGTAAACGTTCGGATTGACCCGATAAACCTCTAAACTTGAGTTAACGCAAAGCTCATTGAAGAAGGTGTGACATGACAGTAAAGCCAGTTCGGTTGTTCGGCGATCCAGTGCTCACCACACCTGCACTCGTTGTTACAACTTTTGATAAAGAACTTCGCCAACTAGTGGCTGACTTAACCGCCACCATGCAAGAAGCCCCAGGTGTTGGATTAGCGGCACCACAGATTGGTGTTTCGCTTCGAGTTTTCACTTACGACGTGGATGATGAAGTCGGTCACTTGATTAATCCAGTGCTAGATCTTTCAGATGAAGAACAAGATGGTCCAGAAGGCTGTCTATCTATTCCAGGCTTAACTTTTGACACCAAGCGCGCTATGAATGTGGTCGCTAAAGGCATGAACATGTATGGCGAGCCAGTAACCATTATTGGCAGTGATTTAATGGCACGTTGCGTGCAACATGAAACTGATCACTTAGATGGCGTTATGTTTATTGATCGCCTTGATACCGAGGCTCGCAAAGAAGCTATGAAAGCAATACGCGAGACTGAATGGTTTGGCGACATGTCACCAACCATCAAAGTCAGCCCGCACTCAATGATGAACGGTTTTTCATAACGTGCGGATCGCATTTGCGGGCACGCCACTTGCAGCCGTGCCAACGCTAACTGCGCTTCTGGCATCTGATCATGAAGTTGCTTTAGTAGTAACCAGACCTGACGCGCCAGCCGGACGAGGTCGCACGCTAACTGCCAGTCCAGTTGCCGAAGTTGCTGGTGTCAGCGGCGTTCCAGTTCTAAAGACTTCGCACTTAGCAGAACATAAAGACAAGTTCGCCGATGTCGACTGTGTAGTAGTTGTGGCATTTGGCGCCATGGTGCCAAGGGAATTACTTGACGTCCCAAAGCACGGCTGGATCAATGTTCACTTTTCGTTGTTGCCGCAATGGCGTGGGGCAGCACCTGTTCAGTATTCGATTTTGAGCGGCGATGAATTCACTGGTGTCACAACATTTCGCATTGACGAAGGTTTAGACACTGGCCCAATGCTGGCTTACTTAACGACACAGATCGCACCGAGCGAGACGGCAACTGAATTGCTAGATCGACTTTCGATTGAAGGAGCGCAGTTAGCTCTGGCCACGCTTTCGGGAATTGAGAATGGTTCGATCCTGCCGTTGCACCAACCAATTGATGGCATCTCACATGCACCAAAGATCACTGTTGCTGATGCCCAAGTGCAGTGGAGTGATCCC
>JBILBY010000108.1:0-3698 GCA_044353415.1 Candidatus Nanopelagicales bacterium
TGAAACCCGTCACGCAGTAATCACCAAGGTCCGCGGACACTTCGCAGATTTCGAAGGCACCATCGTTGTTGGCGCTGACGCTGCATCTTCTTCTGCCAAAGTCACAGCAAAGCTTGACTCAATCGATACCGGCTCAGCCGATCGTGACGGTCACCTAAAGAGTGCTGACTTTTTCGACACCGAAAACACAAACGAACTTATCTTTGAATCAACCGCAATCAAAGCAACTGGCGACACCTTCGTAGTCACCGGCAACCTAACTATCAAGGGTGTAACAAATAGCATCGACATCGCTGTTGAACCAACCGGAACTGCAACAGATCCATACGGCAACGCACGCGCAGGTTTTGAAGGCACTAGCGAACTAAGTCGTAAAGATTACGGTTTAGTTTGGAACGTAGCCTTAGAAACAGGCGGCTTCCTAGTTAGCGACAACATCAAGTTGCAGCTAGACATCTCTGCAATCAAGCAGTAATTACTAAAGCTTTCCCAGAAAAAACTAAAGAGGATCGATGCCTAGGCATCGGTCCTCTTTTGGTTTGCTATTTGGGTTACAGCAGTGGATTAGAACGCGTCACGCAGGCGTTCGATAACGCTCTTACGTGTGATGTTGTTCTTTTCCATGTTGTACGAGCGGACGATGTAGTTAACATCGGAATTGCGGTGCTCGCCAATGGCATTGTTGATTAGGACTGCATAGTTTGATTCCAATGCAGGGAATCCAACAACGGATTCGGTTTCGTTCATTTGAACACTCATGGTGTTTTCTCCTTCAGATGCGGGGGTCTCCCGCATCTCAATTGTCCCAGACCTTTATGAATGCCTCCTTACGAAAAGGTGGCTAGAGCCTTAAATCCCGTGTGAACCTTGCCACATTTCGTTGAATTCTCAACTAAATCGTGACCCAGGCCACACTGCGCGTACGATTACCAGTTATGAGCAACTCTGATTTAACGCACATTGATGCATCTGGCAATGCCCACATGGTTGATGTTGCCGATCGCGAAGTCACAACTCGCACTGCAACAACCGTTGGTCGCGTACTGCTTTCCAAGGAAGTCGTCACACTTCTTCGTGATGGCGCAGTGCCAAAAGGTGACGTGTTAGCTACTGCTCGAATTGCCGGCATCATGGCAACTAAGCGCACTCCAGATTTGATCCCGCTATGTCACCCAATTGCAGTTCACGGTGTTTCAGTTGAACTAGTCGTGGTTGATGAAGGTGTTGACATCACAGCCACCGTAAAGACTGCCGACCGCACAGGTGTTGAAATGGAAGCTCTAACCGCTGTGGCAGTTGCCGGACTAACCGTAATCGACATGGTCAAAGCAATAGATCCAGGCGCCACGATTACTGATGTGAAAATGACTCACAAAGACGGCGGTCGTAACGGGGAATGGAACCGAAGCTAAATGGCTGTTCGCACTGCTGTAGTTATCACCGCGAGTAATCGCGCTAGTGCTGGCGTATATGCCGACACCAGCGGTGAGATCTTGGCTGCCGGTTTAACCAAACTTGGTTACGAACTTAAAGATCCAATTGTGATTCCCGACAACATCTCGCAGATTCAAGCCGCCATCGAACTTTCACTTGCTGGCAAAGTTGATTTAATCGTCACAACCGGTGGCACTGGAGTTTCGCCGCATGATGTGACACCAGAAGCAACTGCGCCACTAATCAAAAAACTACTACCCGGAATTCCAGAAGCCTTTCGTGCTTACTCGCGAGATCGAGTTCCAACGACAGATCTATCTCGCGGTCTAGCTGGTGTTACTGGATCATCACTGATCATTAATCTGCCAGGTTCACCAGGTGGCGTAAAGGACGGACTAGTCATAATTGAGCGTCTGGCTGGACATGTCCACGACCAGATTGCTGGCGTAGACCACACGCCTACCATTAAGGCATGAGCCAACCACTTCGCATCACCACGCGCGCAAGTGATCGGATAAAGCGCAAGCAATTGCGCCGCATGAAATCTTTTGCCACTGGACTCTTACTTGTCTCGGCTGTCGTTTATGTTTTTGCAAAACGTGCTGAAGCCGCTGGCGCAGCCGAATGGGTAAGTTACGTTCGAGCAGCTGCCGAAGCTGGAATGATCGGTGGCCTAGCTGACTGGTTTGCAGTTACTGCGCTATTTCGCAGACCGCTTGGATTACCAATTCCACACACTGCGATCATTCCAACTCGCAAGGATGCAATTGGTGCCAGCCTGGGCGAATTCGTTGGTGATAACTTCTTGTCGGAAGAAGTGGTTCGCAGCAAACTGCAATCTGCAGACATCGCAAACCGTCTTGGTGGCTGGCTAAGCAACCCACAAAATGCCAAGCAAGTTACTGATGAACTTTCTGGTGTTGTCGCTTGGGCCACATCCCTAGGTGATGACGAAGACATTGCAGAAGTTATCGAAGAATCATTTCGTCGAACCGCCGAGAACTTTGACATTGCAAAGCCGATAGGAATCTTCCTCGTTAAAGCCGTGGAAAACGATGCCCACACACCAATCGTGGACATGTTGGCAAAGGCAATCCAAGACTGGTTAGAAAATGATCCAGCCCGGGCTAAAGGTTGGATCGATAAGCAATTACCTAAGTGGTTGCCAGGGCTTGGTAAAGATAAAGCTGGAGAATGGCTATATGAGCGTTTGATTGAACTAAGTAAAGAAGTTCAAGAAGATTACGATCATCCAATTCGACATTCGATTGAACGGCTATTACATCGATTCGCAGATCAACTGCAATCAGATCCAGTAATCATTGAGCGAGTCAATGCCGCCAAGATGCGATTGGTAGATCGGCCAGAAGTTCGCCACACAATATCTGACATTTGGATCTCGACGAAAAAGACTTTGCGTCAAGAAGCTGCAAACCCCAACAGCGAATTGCGCACCCGCGTTACAACTTTGATTGCAAACTTTGGAACTAAAGTTTCAGCCGATCGTCAATTACAAGAAACCATTGATACTGCGCTGGAAAATGCCGCAACTCATTTAGTTGATAGATATCGAGACGAAATCGCAGCCGTAATCAGTGACACGGTAGCTCGTTGGGATGCTGGAGACACTGCAAAGAAGATAGAACTTCAGGTAGGTCGGGATCTGCAATTCATCCGCGTTAACGGAACAATCGTTGGGGCATTGGCTGGAATTGCGATTCACGCGATTGGTGAACTCGTAGTTCGCTAGAAAGCTGCACGCTGCAATCGATCATTGATGGCTTGCGCTAAACCATCACCACTTGGTGGCACAACATAAATAGTTTTTAGTTTCAAATCATCGCCAGCGCGCAACGAACCATAGAGCTCATGAGCAAAGTCTTCAATGGTTTCTGGTGACGCTAGTCGAACTAATCCAGTTGGTGTTGGAGTTTGAGCCAGAGCTAAGAATCCAGCCTTGCTCTCAAATTTACTTTGTGAGACAGCTGTAATCAGAATTACTTGCGCAGTCGGGGAGTAGTGCGAATCCAAAGCACCACTTACTCGAGGAGCATTAGTAGTTTCTTCAGAAACTTCAACGCCAGTGATTCGCTTTATGTCAGCAGCAGTAACTGCGCCTGGGCGCAAAATAACGGGCTGAGATCCAGTTGCTAACACGATGGTGGATTCAACTCCGACTTGGCAATCGCCACCATCCAAAATCAAATCTCCATGCGCATCTAGATACTCACCTAAGTCAGCAGATACATGCGCTGCGCTCGTTG
>JBILBY010000109.1:0-3680 GCA_044353415.1 Candidatus Nanopelagicales bacterium
AAGCGGAATTACAAACTTTGTCGAATGGTTTTCAGCCGGTCTTGAAACAAAGGATCATGTCGGAGATATTTTCTCGAGTGCTCCCCGCGAACTTGCTCGCGCACTCACGCTACAACAAACAGTTGAACTCGTTCGAACTTCTATGGCCGTGGTTGAAGAGATGGTTGAACAAATTGCTGGCGCCAATGAATATCGCCAGTCTTACTTGCGCGAATCACTACTGCGTTATTCAAGCGAAATTGCATTTGCGGCCGCTGAGTTCTATGCCCGAGCTGCGGAAAATCGTGGAGCTTGGGATGCGCGCTTACAAGATTTAGTCCTGGATGCAATTTTGGCGGGAAGCTCTGATGACGCACTGCTTGCCAGAGCGGCTGCTGCAGGTTGGGATGTAAACAAACATGTGTTGGCAATAGTTGGTCCAGTGCCATCGAATCAAATTGCAATCGAAGTCCACATGGAACAAATTCGGCGAACTGCAAAGTCTGCCAAGTTAGATGTGATGGTTGGCGTGCATAACGATCGAATGATCACAATCATTGGTGGCGTCGATGAAACTGATAATCCAGAAATTGTTGCCAAGCCATTTGTTGGACACTTTGGCGCAGGCACTGTCGTAACTGGTCCAGTGGTTTCTACTTTGCAAGAAGCCCACAGCTCGGCATTGGATGCGCTATCTGGATACCGGGCTTTAGGATTTGTTTCAGAGGCACCGCGTCTGGTTGCATCAGAGGACATGATCGCAGCCCGAGTCATTGCCGGAGATGCCACGGCCATCGAGCCCGTCGTTGCGAAATTGCGTCAGGACTTAAGCGGCGATGTTCGCCAAACCCTGGCTTGCTATCTCGAGGTTGCGCCAACCATTGAGGGTTGTGCCCGATCCCTGTTCGTGCACGTAAACACCGTTAGATACCGGCTTCGCCGAGTTTTAGAGGCAACGGGATTGGACCCATTTGAGCCAACGGACGCCTTAACCCTGCGAATTGCCCTAATGATTGAGCGAAATAGCCCTGAATTGTAGGTTACCTACAAAAAATAGCCCTAGAATTTAGTGGATTGCCGTTAGATTTAGCGATTGCCTATACGAGAGACTATACGAGTGCTTGCAGTAGTTGCCCCAGGTCAAGGTTCCCAGGTCCCCGGCTTTTTAACCCCATGGTTGGAACTGCCTAATTTCCAGGACCGTATGAAGTGGCTGGGAACAGTTGCTGGCATTGATCTCATTGCCCATGGCACCACAAGCGATGAAGACACCATCCGCGATACCGCAGTTGCCCAGCCATTGATCGTTAGTGCTGGCATGGTTTCACTACTTAGCTTGTTCCCGCATCCAGGTGAGGCGTATGCCAAGGTCGGAATTGGCGCCGGACATAGCGTTGGCGAAATAACTGCAGCTGCGGCCGCAAACGTTATCTCTGCCGAACAAGCCATGGTGTTGGTTCGCGAGCGCGGTAATGCAATGGCTGCTGCTTCTGCCGTTACACCAACTGGAATGTCCGCTGTCCTTGGCGGCGAACGCGATGAAGTTATTGCAAAGCTTGCTCAACATGGGCTAACTGCTGCGAATGAAAATGGCGCTGGACAAATTGTTGCTGCAGGCACACTTGAACAACTTGCTGCACTTGAAACTGATCCCCCAGCTGGCGCGCGAGTTCGTCCGCTCTCAGTTGCTGGCGCATTCCACACCAAGCACATGGCACCAGCAGTTGGCATTTTGGCTCAACATGCCAAAGCAATTTCAACTCACGATGCGCGCAGCCGAATTCTTTCAAATGCTGATGGCACAGTTGTGCAAGATGGTCGCGAAGTTCTAAAGCGTTTGGTAACTCAAGTTAGTAATCCAGTGCGCTGGGATCTTTGTATGCAAACCATGCTTGATCTAGGCGTTACTGGCTTAATCGAACTTCCACCTGCTGGAACTCTTGTTGGCCTTGCTAAGCGCGCAATGCCTGGCGTTGAATGTGTTTCGCTTAAGACGCCAGACGACATGCCAGCAGCACTAGATCTAATTGCTCGTCACGGAACTGAAACCGCAGTCACTGACTCTCCTACGTGGCGATTAGTTGTTGCGCCATTCAAGGGCATCATTGAATTCAACGTTAGCGAAGAACCAGGCACTGTGCTTGATGGTAAAACTAAAGTTGCAACTATTCGCACGCTTCGCGATGAATATGAAGTTGAAGCCCCACACGGCGGAACCATCGTTGAATGGTTAGTAACTGATGGCGATCCAGTAAATCCTGGTCAGCCACTGCTTCGCTTGCATCCAAAGGCTGGTTCATGATCACGTTAAATACTCCAGCCCCAACTGCGCATGCTGGAATCCTTGGTCTTGGCACGTTTCGACCAGAGCGCGTTGTAACTAATGATGAAATCTGCCTGCGTATCGATTCAAATGATGAATGGATTCGCGAGCGCTCTGGCATCATCGAACGTCGACATGGCGGACCTGATGAAACTGTAGTGACAATGGCTACGGCTGCAGCGCGCAAAGCGATCGCTGATGCTGGGATATCTGCCGAACAACTAGATCTTGTAATGGTGGCAACTGTTACGCATCGTTACCAAACTCCTTCAGCTGCAGTTGAAGTTGCAGCCGCGATTGGCGCTGTTAATGCAGCTGCAACTGACACCTCAGCTGCATGTGCTGGATTTTGCTACGGCCTTGGTATTGCAGACGGAATGATTCGTTCTGGTTCAGCAAAATACATTCTTTTGATCGGTGCCGAAAAGCTTTCCGAAATCGTCAACTTTGAAGATCGTGGTACCGCGTTCCTATTTGCTGATGGTGCTGGCGCTGTTGTCGTTGGTCCAAGTGAGACTCAAGGTATTGGCCCAACAATTTGGGGAGCCGATGGCACGCAGCGCGATGCAATCATCATGGATCCAGATATCTTCACTGCTGAAAAGGCCGGCACTCCTTCGGTGTTAACCATGCAAGGTCAGCAAGTTTTCCGCTGGGCTGTTGGTCAAATGGGTGACGTTTGCGCCCAGGCTATGGCTGCGGCCGGAGTTACGGTAAATGATTTAGCAGCGTTTGTTCCCCATCAAGCAAACAACCGAATTACCGAAGCTTTAGTTAAGCAACTTGATCTACCAAACCACGTAGTAGTTGCCGACGACATCCGGTACTCCGGAAACACTTCGGCTGCTTCGGTCCCGCTGGCTCTTGATCGCCTTCGCGAAAATGGCGAAGTAAAGAGTGGCGACTTAGTTTTGATGGTTGGCTTCGGTGCTGGCCTTGTCCATGCTGCGCAAGTAGCACTTGTCCCATAAGTTTCGAAAGTCGAAAGATTTTCGAAGTAAGACCCGCACAACGCGGTAAGTAATTACTAAAGGAGATAACTATGTCCCAGGACATCCTCGCTGGCCTAGCTGAAATCGTAAATGAAGTAGCAGGAATCCCAGCTGAATCAGTCCAGATGGAAAAGTCATTTGTTGATGACCTAGACGTTGACTCATTGTCAATGGTTGAAGTTGTTATGGCTTGCGAAGACAAGTTTGGCGTAACCATCCCAGACACCGAAGTTAAGAACCTAAATACCGTTGCTGACGCAGTGAACTACATCGCTGCTAACAAGGCATAACTAGTTTTGATGTCGGCGGGCGGCTTAAGTGTTGCCCGCCACATAAAAACTAGTTCTAATTAATTAAGAGAAATATCCGTAAGTACTAATTCAAAT
>JBILBY010000110.1:0-3672 GCA_044353415.1 Candidatus Nanopelagicales bacterium
GCCCAGAATTGTGAAATGAGTAGGAAGTGAAAGTGGGGCAAGTTCAGGGTCCAGATTAGGAATTATTAACTGGCCGAATTTCTCGCTAGTTGCCAGCCAGTTGCGCCACTCTTCGGAATCAACGCTGGCATCCCAAGGATGAATAAGCACTGCGCCCCTTCCAGGTCCATGACGCGCCAGAAGCGAGTGATCCAATTGTACTTGCGAGCAAGACGGTAAAAACTAGGTAATTCGTTGCCAAAATGGCACACTTTTGCGAATTCCGAACATCGCCCAATAGGGGATTGCGCATTCCGAATTGGCACCTACGAAATCGGTACCCCGAAATATCCGAATCCTCATTTCGTAGGTAGCGTATGGGGAGGCGAGCAAAACGGCTTGGCCACATCCGAAAGGTTTTCGTCATGAAGATTGGCGTTCCACGCGAGATCAAGAACCATGAATACCGCGTCGCAATTACTCCTGCAGGCGTTATGGAAATGGTCCGCCACGGCCACGAAGTTTTTATTGAGCAGGATGCCGGTATCGGTTCCTCGATCTCAAACGAAGAGTATGTAAAGGCTGGCGCCAAGATGCTAGCTACTGCTGATGAAGTTTGGCAGACCGGCGACATGATCATGAAGGTCAAGGAGCCAATCGCCGCTGAATACGATCGCATGCGCGATGGCCAGTTGCTATTTACTTACCTGCACCTTGCTGCCGAGCAGAAGTGCACCGATGCCTTACTAAAAAAGAAAGTAACTGGCGTTGCTTACGAAACCGTTGAACTTACCGATCGCTCACTTCCACTACTTGCTCCAATGTCTGAAGTTGCTGGTCGTTTGGCTCCACAGGTTGGCGCTTACTCTTTGATGCGCGCTAACGGTGGCCGCGGCGTACTACTTGGCGGCGTACCGGGCGTTAAGCCAGCCAAGGTTGTTGTTCTTGGCGGTGGCGTCTCCGGACTTCACGCAGCCCAGATCGCATTAGGCATGGGCGCAGATGTAACGATCCTTGATCTAAACATCCCACGTCTTCGTCAGATCGATCTTGCATTCAACGGCGCCATCAAAACCCTTGCTTCAAATGCTTACGCAATCGAACAAGAATGTCTTGCAGCTGACCTAGTAATCGGCGCAGTACTTGTGCCAGGTGCAAAGGCTCCAAAGCTTGTTAGCAACGAATTGGTATCTCGCATGAAGCCAGGCTCAGTACTTGTTGACATCGCGATCGATCAGGGCGGTTGCTTTGAAGATTCACATGCCACAACTCACGCAGATCCGACTTACACAGTTCACAACTCAGTTTTCTACTGCGTTGCAAACATGCCAGGTTCTGTACCAAACACTTCAACCTACGCACTAACTAACGTGACCCTGCCTTACGCAGTTGCGCTAGCGAACAAGGGTTGGAAGCAGGCACTTAAGGACGACAAGGCATTAGCCCTAGGTCTTAACACTCACGCTGGCAAGGTTACCTACCCTGCAGTTGCGGAAGCATTCGGATACGAATTACTAAAGCTTGAAGATGCACTTGCTTAACTAAGACAATAAAAAAGACCCGGCACATAGTGTCGGGTCTTTTTTATTGCAAACTATTTGATTTATTAAGAAATTTGCGCCGTAACTTTGTTTACGCCACCAGCACGCACCTGATTCCAGGTGTTGTTTGAAATTTCCTGCAAAATTTCAATACCCAAACTTGCTCCAAGATCTGAGTGTTCAGCGCCATTGTCCGATACCGCTACTTCGGCGAGTGCGCCAGAGTTTGCAACGTGAATTGAAATCACATTGGCACTGCCATTTCGAAGTGACCTTAAGATCGAAATTTCAATCAAAGTTATAGCCCTGCGAACCAGGCTCTCATCTCCAGTTTCTCCGCTTACAGTCCACATGATCTCCACCCCTTGGCCCCAAGTAGCCACGATGCGTTCAAACTCGCTTTCAATTGAAAACACATCGATAGATCCGCGCACAAACTTTACTTCTGCAACAATCGTGCTGGCGCACTCAACTGCACCTTTACATTTTTCAGGCTGATCAGTTGCCAGAAAGCTTTGTAAGTCAGAGGCGATGAGATCTAAAGTCACAGAGGGTGAGTAGGTTTCACTAGCAGCACGGCTTGCAATAGTTTCCCAGTAACTAAGTTCTTGTCGTAAGTTCTCATTCTCGCTCGTTGCTTGATCGATAATCTTTTGGCGATTTTGCTGCGATAGCAGTAACAATCCAGTTACAACTATCCACATAATCTCAATCGAAGTTCCGGCAAGTGCGAATACCTGTAATTCAAAAATTGTGATGTAAGTGGCAGTAGAAAAAAGCGGTCCAATAATTGCTTGTAGCACCAAAACTGCACACATAGCAAGATATCCAAAAGAGGATTCGCCCGGGCTGCGCTCGATAATCTTTTTACTAACAACCAAAATTAATAAGTTAATGAGCAATCCAACTGTTAGTTGAACCGCAGCATCCTCAATCGGCAAAATTCTGGCTGCGGTAAGAAAAATTGAGGTTACATAAAATGAAAAAACTACTGGAATGCTAAACAACGGCGTGCGAGAAATGATTTGAAAGGTGTCCCTGCGCGAAGTCATGAAATCCGATTCCGATAACTCGGAAAAGCGACGAGGCCTAGTTTGCACAAAAATTAGGCTCATTACGCTTCGGTATGCCTGACGACCCACTGGTTCCCAGCCAGCTCCAGCAGAACCCGCTTTTTCAATTAACTCGCGAAATATGTTTTGGAGCTGAAAATTCGCTTTATCGAAATCAGATTTTGATCCAGTCGGAATTTCATTTGTGAATTTTGCTAGATACGCTTTCTGTTTTTCAAGTAATGGAATTTGTTCCGCTACCAATTCATCAAGCTGCTGACGGTACCGATACTTGGCATCCATGATTAGAGATGCCGAGATGATCCAGAACACGGTGATGATTGCGCCAAATGGCATGCGCTCAACTGCGCCGATCCCTGTAAGTCCAAACACAGGTATTGCAGAGCCGATTACCGAGCTGCGGATTAATCCTCCAGCAACGGCAATTAGCAAAATAGCAATCACTGGTGCAGGCTTAACGTCGCGATTTGGAATTACGAATTTGTTCGCAACAAAAAGAAACGCACCGAATGCCAAGTACCCAAGGGCGCAAACTGCAAACCAGACGAATAGATTTTCTTGCCCTGACCAAGCCCCTGGTTCAATAATGGGTTGAAGCAAAACGGCAATTGGGGCAGTCCACAAGTAAGCGCGCAATGTAATTGCCCAAGGTCCGCCGATTCGCTCCCAAACCGTTGGGTGGTAGTTCATTGCCATGTCTTAAGTGTTGCAGTGAGCAATGCGGTGTGAGTCATTGGGCAAGAATCAGATATGGTTGCCTGTCATGAGACTTACTGACTTCTGGGATCGCATGGAGCAAGCCCTTGGCGCTGCCTATGCCAGGTCCTGGGCAGCTGATTTTCATGTCCCGAGTTTGGACGGGCGAACCGTAGATCAGGCGCTTTCCCAGGGTGAAGATGCCCAAACGGTCTGGCGGGCAGTTCACCAAACCCTTGATTTGCACCCGAAATATAGGTAATCCACCACTTCGGCGTGTCGAATAGCCATTCGAACAGGTGTTCGATAACGTACTACTGCGAGCACAAACAAGTGCCCGATAAAGCGCAAGGCCCGTCAAGGATCCTGAATCAAGACTCCAC
>JBILBY010000111.1:0-3647 GCA_044353415.1 Candidatus Nanopelagicales bacterium
CCGGAGGTAACGCGCATCTTTATACCGCGACTTGCGTAAGCACTAGTTAAAAACGCTTTTGACCAAGGAGTGTCATCACCATCAATAAAGATTTGCTCTGTTCCATACAGCGAAACCGTTTCGGCGTAGGAAACCAGTCCACGCATACCTAATGCCAGCTCTGCTGATTCCTCGACTGAACATTGAACTAGTACTCCAGGCGAACCAACTGCCGCGCCAATAGAAACTGCCACAGCATTCGATGGCGCATCTCCGGCTACGGGGACTGTTGTTTCAAGTTCGCGAAAACCAAAAGCAGCGGCAGTTGCTGCATCCGCAGCAAGCAAGAGCGGATCGTCTGATCGGTTGGTTACATGCGCTTGATTGCTTGGCGTGCGACGCGCTCGCATTTTTGTCATTGCGATTACAAGTTCAGCAGCACTTAATAACGAAAGAACTGCTGCCAATTTCGCAGGTGTCATGCCTGAGGAAAGTCGCACAATGTCTGCGCGAGAGTGATTTGGATCCACAAGTCTTCGAGCAAAGTCGATGTCCTCGATGGCCATTGCTTCTTGGGCAACGCTGAGATCTAAACCATGGCGAGCAATGAATTCATCAATTGAGTCGAATTCAGATTCAGTACGACCATCCATTTCGACAATTCGGTTATCACGAATTATTAAGGAAGGTTTTGGATCGTTTAATCCGTTAAATGCAACTAAGCCGAGTTCAGGTGCTGGTGTAGCGAAGCCGTCTAAATTGACCCGCTGTTCATTCATGAACCGAAAGCGGCCAATCGGTTCTTTGTTAGTCATGCGTTACAAGCTCGCTTGAACACTGCAATTCCAGCCTCAGCACAAATCTGATCTTCGTCCCAAGAGCCGCCACTTACACCAATTGCTCCGACAACTCGATCGCCATCCCAGCACGGAATGCCACCAGCAAATGCGATGTAACGACCATTGCCATTTGCACTCATGCCAGGCAAGTCACCATCTGGAGCAACGCGACTCCGCAAGTCACCAGTATTAATTCGATTCGTTACAGAGGTGTAGGCCTTATCAACTGCCAAATTCGGTCCGGCTAATTCAGCGCCATCCATTCTTTGGAAGCTCAGTAAGTTAGCGCCAGCATCAAGTACTGCAATTGACATAGGCGCATTGATTTCAATCGCCTTAGCCTTTGCAGCGTTAGTCATTTCGATAGCTAACGCTAAATCGATCTCCATACGTTCAACTCTTGGCATTACTTACCCTTCTGATAGTCGTGCCATTGCGCTGCGCGAGCCCGCATTTTTTGATGCATACCCTGCATTACGTTCACATTACCCAAATAATCTTTAGCGACTTTAGCCACCATGGTGTAGTTGGTATCAACAACATTTGCCACTGGAGTAAGTGCAGTTTGCGAGACAAACTGGTAACTGTCCAGTGTCGACTGACCAGTTAAGTCGCTGACCCAATGCACCATTTCGGAATGGGCAATTCGAAACGCATCTTCAAGTGGTTTGGTTGATCCAGTTGTCATGATGTGATCATCGGATTCAATTCGTGGCCATGGAGTTGGGCTGCCTTTAATCAGGTCCAAAATCAGGACT
Organism: Candidatus Nanopelagicales bacterium; assembly: GCA_044353415.1. Lineage (GTDB taxonomy): Bacteria > Actinomycetota > Actinomycetes > S36-B12 > UBA5976 > UBA5976. Next base: position 1,577 of record JBILBY010000111.1, read on the forward strand.
GTATCCATCGCGGTTTCAACGGCGACGCCACAGGTTTCACCTTCGCCTTGACGAGCGTGACCGTCACCAAATGAAAACAATGCACCTTCAACGTTGACGCCGAGATAACAAGTAACGCCAGCTCGCATTTCTGGAGTATCCATATTTCCACCCCAGTTACCTGGTGTCAGTGACGATCTAACTTCACCAAGAGCCGGTGCCACACCAACCGTTCCATGCATTGGATCAAGCGGAAGTGCAGCCGTAAATTTTGTGTCCGCTGCCGCATAACGCACTAGTCGATCTTTTAAATCTAATTCGTAAATCCAAGTTCGTTCCAGAAGCGCAGGCTGCAAGGTCGCGGTAGTTGGAGTTGAAGTGAGCGCCCCAAAAAATGGAACGGTTGTACTGACCCCCCAAGCTTCTCTAGGCTCAATAGATATAAAATGCACAGCAAGAGTGTCACCTGGTTCGGCACCTTCAACATAAAACGGACCAGTTTGTGGGTTTAAGAATCTTGGATCACAAACTTGAGTGGACATGTCGCTGGCAGATTTAACGCGGCCACCAAAGCAATCAAATGACCAAGAGTCAATTATGGTTCCTGGCTTAACACTGATTACTGGTTCGCGTCCACCGAAGGTAAAGGTGTGTGTTGCCGGATCGGCGTCTTCGTCAGGGGACCAGTTACAAACTTCAATTTCAGTTGCCATGTCTTTATTCTTGTGGATCGAGTGCTTTGACACTTAAGTTTTAACCCAAATATGTGCTCAAAAATAAAAACTGGGTGCCAGCAATGCTGACACCCAGTTTTTGGTGAACACTATGCGCGTTCGTGAGCTTCTTCCATAGTCGTACGACCAATTTCTTCGTAGATGTCTGGATGCTTTGACTTAACCCATAGGGCGTAAAGCAAACCGAAGATCAAGGTGCCAGCAATTTCGTATGGCAAGTACTTGACCATCAACGAGTTTGACTGGTACCCAGCTGCGAAGCCTGAGCCAACAGCGCCGAATAGAAGTGACAAGGCATAGATCATGCCTGCCGCACCAACAAGTGGAGCTACCAAGGTCGTTAGAACATTGCCCTTGTGCTTCTTCTTGCCCCAGAAGTATCCGATAACTGCAAATGAGCAGATGACCTGAACTACCAAGATAAACGCAGTTCCTACCAGTGAAGGCACGGTGTAAATAACGCCGTATGGAATCAAACTTGGATCTGATGTTGCCCCTGCTTCGGCTGGATCTGATGTCCAGGCAGTTGAGAAGGTTGTGAACAGCAGAACCATCACGATGTTGATTGCAGTAACAACAGTTGATGCCACAGCAGGTGACTGATGCTTTGGATGAGTGCTCGATAGTCGGTTACGAACTCCAGCGAATGGAAGTTCGCGACCAAGCGCAAATACATATCGAGACGCAGCGTTATGGAACGCCAATGCACATGCGAATGATCCGATTACCAGCAGCACGCGATAGAAGCTGGTCGTCAATGATCCTAAGTTGTCGGTAACTGGAATCAACCACAAGTCGATTGGGTTTCCAGTTGAGTATGTAGATACTTCAACGGTTGCCTTTCGACCGTTAGCAACAACTACCATCCAGGAAACGAAGGTGTAGAACAAACCAAGTCCGATAACAGCGATCATGGTTGCACGAGGAACTACACGCTTTGGATCTTTGGACTCTTCGCCGTAGGCAGCAGTGGTTTCAAAACCAATCCAAGACCAAAATGCGAAGAAGATACCAAGCGCAGCAGTACCAGCAGCAACTGTTGTGCCGTAAGCATTCGCTTCTAAACCAGTGAATGCATTAGCAAGTGAAACAGTTTCACTAAACATGAAGCCGTCTGGCCCACCCTTAGTTAGAACACTGATACCAAATGCTAGAAGTAGCAATACTTCAGCAACGAGAGTTACGCCGAGTACGGCTGCAGCAACCGTGATGTCAAAGTAAGTCAGTACCCAAATCAGGATCATTCCGCCGATTGCAATAATCAACCAATTGATTTCGATCCCGGCCATTGAACTCAATGTGTTGGCAGCGAAAAACGCAAAGCCACCAATAAGGGTTCCTTCGAAGAGAATGTAAGC
>JBILBY010000010.1:0-11988 GCA_044353415.1 Candidatus Nanopelagicales bacterium
AAGCAATCTCGTCGCGCTTGGATTCCAGAAATTTCCAATCTGAAGTCGACTGCAGAAGTTTGCGAAATGATGTCTCAAGCCCAAAGTGTTTTTGTGTTACATGAGAGCGCAGATCAAGCTCTAGCTGCCTGTGCAATTAGAGAGCAGGGAACCATCATGATCGTTGTTGGTCCAGAAGGTGGGATCTCTCCTGATGAACTAGCTGCCTTCTCAGCAGCTGGAGCTCGAGTAGTTCACATGGGAGCAAGTGTCATGCGCACGTCAACTGCAGGCGCCATAGCTGTCGGTGGATTACTAATGCGCAGCCAGCGCTGGTCATAGTAGGGAATTATGAGCGCCGTACAAGACTGTTTGTTTTGCAAGATTTCAGCTGGCGTAATTCCAGCCGATGTTGTTTTGGAATCTGATTCTGCAATTGCTTTTCGCGACATCGATCCAAAGGCTCCTACTCATGTGTTGGTAATTCCAAAAAAGCACTTTGCTGACGTAACTGACTTGATGTCGAATGACCTAGACCTAGCCAGTGAGCTCTTGGCTTTGGCAACCAAAGTGGCAGAGCATGAGGGCCTTGCTACGGGTTACCGAATTGTGACTAATAACGGGGAAGACGCTGGGCAGTCTGTGGCGCATGTGCATTTTCACGTTCTTGGCGGCCGAATCCTGTCTTGGCCTCCGGGATAGCCGACTCGCACTTCTTATTTCTGCCATAGAATTAGGTCAAATGACAGTTTCTGCCTCGCCATCTCACACAGTTGTGATTGTGCCGACTTCCACACCAATGGTTTCGGTCACTGGCGCCCGCGATGAATTAATCCGAGTAATTGAGAAGTCTTTTGCTGACTCGGTAATTTTGGTGCGCGGCAATGAAATAACCATCGATGGCCCGAAGCCAAGTGTTCAATTAATCGAAACCTTGATTTCTGAAATGTTAGTAATGCTGCGCACTGGCCAGGGCCTAACACCAGAGTCTGTGGAGCGCTCAATTGCAATGCTTCGCTCAGATGTGCGACCAGCTGATGTATTGACTGCAAACATTATTTCTAGTCGGGGACGCACGATTCGTGCCAAAACCCTGAACCAAAAACGATATGTTGACGCAATCGATGAAAACACTATTGTTTTTGGAATCGGGCCCGCTGGAACTGGAAAAACTTACCTAGCAGTCGCAAAGGCAGTTCAAGCCCTTCAAAGCAAACAAGTCACCAGAATCATTTTGACCAGACCGGCTGTTGAAGCAGGCGAGCGCTTAGGTTTTCTACCTGGAACTTTAAGCGAGAAGATCGATCCATATCTTCGCCCACTTTACGATGCACTTCATGACATGGTTGACCCAGATTCGATACCGCGCTTGATGACAAGTGGCACAATCGAAGTTGCACCTCTGGCTTACATGCGCGGTCGTACTTTGAACGACGCATTCATTATTTTGGATGAAGCGCAAAACACATCTGCTGAACAAATGAAAATGTTTTTGACCCGACTTGGATTTGGATCCACCATGGTCATCACTGGTGACGTAACTCAAATCGATCTACCAACCGGAACTGCCAGCGGACTACGGGTTGTCAGAGATATTTTGACCGATGTCGAAGACGTAGCTTTTTGTGAATTAACTTCAACAGATGTGGTCCGACACAAATTGGTGGGCCAGATTGTCGATGCTTATGGTCGATACGACGAAAAACGCGCTTCCCAAGATCAGCGTCCAGATCGTAGGAACTCATAATCATGTCGATTGACGTAAACAATGAATCTGATTTTGAAGTAAACGAGTTAGAAATTTCTTCGCAGGCTCAATTCGTACTTCGAAGTCTGCACATTAATCCAGCCGCAGAACTCTCGGTACTTCTTGTAGACGAAATTGCCATGGCTACTTTGCATGAAAAATTCATGGATGAGCCTGGACCAACAGATGTTTTGAGTTTTCCAATGGATGAACTTCGCGCCGGAACTCCGGATCGAGTAAGTGAAGAAGGCGTTCTAGGAGATGTCGTTCTATGTCCTGCAGTTGCTGCTCGACAAGGCGAACAAGCAGGTCACAGCACGGAAGTTGAGCTGCGACTTTTGTTAACGCATGGAATTTTGCATCTACTCGGCCATGACCATGCCGAACCGGATGAGCACAAAGTCATGTTCGGTCTACAGGCACAACTTCTTGCCCAGTGGGAAGGCGAGCGTAATGCTCGTGGCCTAGCTTGAGCCACAATACGCTTCTTCTAATCTTGGCCTCATTCATGGTTTTGTTTGCGGCAGTCTTTGTGGCAACTGAAACTGCCTTAGCGCGCGTGAGTAAGGCAACGATTGATCAACTTCGTAAAGATGGCAGCAAATCTGCTGGTCGCTTGAGCAAGTTGTTAGATGAGCGCGCTAAGTATGTAAATTCACTCATGTTTGCTCACTTGACGCTGTCAACCATTGCAATTGTTCTAGTCACAACGGTGTCCCTAGATGTTTTTGTGGACAACAACGTAGCTCTAGCAAGCTCTTCAGCGGTAATGGTTCTAGTTGGTTACATCGTGCTTGGTGTCGCGCCACAAACTTTAGGTCGCCAAAGAGCCGACAAGATTGCGCTTTCAACAGTTCGCTTAACTCGAATGATCACCGTAGTCTTTGGTCCGCTTTCTCGAATCTTTATTTTGGTTGGAAATGCAATAACTCCAGGTCAAGGTTTCCGAGAAGGTCCATTCTCTACGCAAGCCGAATTGCGCGAATTAGTTGACATGGCTGGAGCTGACTCGGTAATTGAAGATGACGAGCGCCAGATGATTCACTCGGTCTTCGAACTCGGTGACACAATTGCTCGCGAAGTCATGGTTCCCCGCACTGAAATGGTGTGGATTGAAACGCATAAAACTTTGCGCCAGGCAATGTCACTTGGGCTTCGCTCTGGGTACTCTCGTATTCCTGTTGTAGGAGAGGGCATAGATGACATTGTCGGTGTTGTCTATGTCAAAGACATTGCACGCCGAGTATTTGAGCACCAAGAATCCCAAACTACCGAGCGAGTATCTGACTTAATGCGACCTGCATTCATGGTTCCCGATAGTCGAAGTGTTGATGAGTTACTGCGCGATATGCAAAGTGCTCGAACTCACCTTGCAGTTTTGGTTGATGAATACGGTGGCACTGCCGGCCTTGTAACTATTGAAGATGTGCTCGAAGAAATCGTTGGAGAAATCGCAGATGAGCACGATGTGCTTGGGCCTGACGTTGAAGAATTACCTAATGGCGAATACCGCGTCAGCTCGAGACTTCACATAGATGACCTTGCCGAACTTTTGGAGACTGAAATTCCAGATGAAGGCGTAGACACTGTGGGTGGACTGATGGCTAAGCGCCTAGGGATTGTTCCAATTCCTGGAGCAACAGTTGATATCGATAACTGGACGCTGACTGCAGAATCTACGGCAGGACGACGCCATCGCATCGATACCGTAGTCATTTCTCGAGACACTTTTGTTGCTGACGTTGAAGAAGAATCAAATGAGTAATTGGAATCCAGAAGACGACAAACTCGCAGTACTGGCCAAAGGTGCACGCTCTCGCGTGCAAGCCAAAGTCGGAGCGGCGCTTCGCGACGAAACTGGCAGGACTTATGCCAGCGCTGAAGTTGAAATTGGATCCTTGAAGTTATCAGCCGTGGAAATGGTTGTGGCACAGGCAGTTGCCTCCGGATCCACAGGAGTTGAGTCCGTTGTTGTCTCGCCACAAACTCAAATCAATATTTCTGATTCTGATCTTGAGTTGGTTCGCTCGTTTTCTGGAAAAGAAGTTCCAATCTACGTAATTGATGAAACTGGCAACCCTGTTGATACTCGATTAACGTGACGAAACCGAGTTCAAGTTCTGCGGCAAGACATGCATCACCTAAAAATGGTCGGCAACTAGCTGTTGTTTCGGTTTTACTGGCATGTGTTTTGTTTAGTACCAGTGCAACGGGCAGAGCATATTTAGATTTTCCGGGCAGCAGTATTTCCGTTGGTGCTTGGCGAGTATTCCTTGGCGGAATTGGGTTGGCTGCATACGCAGCAATTCGATACGGAACTTCAGGGTTACGAAGGCTAGTAAAGATTCCAATTGTTTGGGTAATGGCCTTGGCAGTTTTGGCTTACCAAATTTCTTTCTTTATCGGAGCGGCACGAATCGGCGTTGCAATGGGAACTCTTGGCGCTCTTGCAACTGCGCCGTTTTTTGCTGGGGTACTGGGTTGGATTGTTGGAACTGGAAAGCCAACAGCAGTCTGGGCGGTGTCGACAGCTATGGGAGTTGTTGGGTTAGCACTCATAACCGGGGTTAGCGAAGTCCGTGACAACTTAGGATTCTTTGCAGTTTTCATTTCTGGCGTTATGTATGCAGTCTTTACGGTTTTTGGAGTTCGCCTTACTCGCACGCATGATGTGACTGGCGCCGAGGTGCTTGGCGCTGCGTTTGGAATTGGGGCAGTGCTGTCACTTCCAATTGTGTTGTTTACAAGTGCTTGGATAAACAGCGCGCTGTTGGTTGGATTTGTGCTCTACATCGGACTGGCAACCACAGCTCTTGGCTACATTCTGTTTGGAAATGGGTTAACCCATTTAAGTCCAGGAACAGTTTCAACCCTGACATTGGCCGAACCAGTACTGGCAACTTTGATGGGCGTTTACATCTTGGGTGAAGCCATGAATCTGCGCGGCTGGATTGGCTGCGCCGTAATCATTGGGGCTTTGGCGTTACTGGGTATCGTTGAATCACGTACCCCAACTAAATCAAATCTGGAGACTTCAAATGCGTAGTGGTTTTGCTTGCATTGTGGGCCGTCCAAATGTTGGAAAGTCAACTTTAACGAATGCCCTAGTTGGGCAAAAAGTTGCTATAACTTCGGATCGTCCGCAAACTACGCGACACACAATCCGCGGCATCGTCACAAAGCCCGAAGGTCAATTGATTTTGATCGACACTCCTGGCGTGCATAAACCACGAACTCTGTTAGGCGAAAGACTCAATGCTTTAGTTTCAGATACTTGGTCTGAAGTTGATGTTGTTGTTATGTGTTTTCCAGCCAACGAGGCAATCGGTCCTGGCGATCGTTTTATTGCTGAGCAGATCGCAGCTATTCCTCGGGTCAAGAAAGTTGCTGTTGTTACCAAGATTGATACGACTGACAAACAGGCCGTTGGCGAGCAACTTTTAGCGGTTCAAAAACTAGGTCAAGAAATTGGTATTGACTGGGCTGAGCTAGTTCCAGTTTCTGCAGTTGCCGATAATCAGGTTGATCTTCTAAGCGACCTACTTATGGGAATGCTGCCAGAAGGTCAGATCCTTTACCCAGACGGTGAGCTCACAGATGAGCCTGAGTTAATCATGATCGCTGAATTGATTCGCGAGTGTGCGCTTGAAGGAGTTCATGATGAACTACCTCACTCAATTGCGGTAGTAATCGACGAGATGGCAATGCGCGCAGATCGCCCTGAAGATAAGCCGTTAATGGATATCTTCGCTCTGATTTATGTTGAGCGTGAGAGCCAAAAACATATTGTGATTGGAAAAGGCGGCAGTCGCTTAAAGGAAGTCGGCACCGAAGCTCGAATTGCAATTAGCAAAATGCTTGGAGTTCCGGTTTACCTTGATATTCGTGTCAAGATTGCTAAGGACTGGCAGCGCGATCCTAAGCAGCTATCAAGACTCGGTTTCTGATTTCGCTTTCTTAGACTTTTTTCCCTGCGCTTTTTCAATTTCAGCTAGCTCTGGAATTAACTCATATCGCTTGCCATAGGTATCAAGCAAAGCAACTAAAGCTGCTGCCACCGGGACCGAAACGATAGCTCCAACTGCGCCGAACAAATTGGCAAATACAATTACGGAACCAAATGCAACCGCAGGGTGAATGTCCATAGTGATTTTACTTAACCTTGGGGAGAGCAAGTAATTCTCAATCTGCTGATATACCGAAGCGAAGATGATGATGAAGACTGCATCCATCGGGTTATTGAATGCCGCAAAAATCACGGGTATGAAAATTCCGATGTAGGTACCTACCGTTGGGATGAATTGACTTGTAATGCCGGTAATCAAACCCAGAGGCAACCAATATGGCAAACCGATTGAAGCAAAGAAAATTGAGTGAGCTGTTGCAGATGCAAGTGCTAAAAGCAACTTAGAAACTACAAAGCCCCCAGTTTTCTTTACCGTGATATCCCAAGTCGTCACGATAACTTTCTGTGCACTGGGCTTCATGAGTGCGCCGATCTGTCGCTTTATGCGAGGCGCATCTGCCGATAAATAAAATGAGAATAAGGCCAGGGTGAGTAGTTGAAATAATCCACCAACAATTCCCGACAATATGCCTACAAACCCGCCGGCAAAATTACTTGCCCAGTCAGCTATTTGAGCAGGTTGAATATTCAGTTGATTTATCAACGTATCTGCATCTAAGTTTTGATTAAATGTCGTATTGATCCATTTGGTTACATCAGTAACTAAATTTGGTAAATCTGAGATTAGTGATGATGCCTGCGCGAAGAGAATGCCACCAAATAGGGCGATAAATGCTGCTGCAATTATTGTGATCCCCAGCATCGTTACTCCGGTTGCGCCACCTCGCTTCATACCTCGCGCGGAAAGGGCAGAAACTCCGGGTTCCATGGCGACTGCAAACAACAGGGCCAGGAGCAGCAACAGAATGAAACTTATGTTTTGTTGAAAAACCCATAGGCCTAACAACGCGGCTGCGGTGAAAAGAATTACGGTACGAAAGACCCATTTGATAGATACTTTGTCGAATCCCATTACCCGAATTGGTTCATTAGGTGGAGTAGTCATAAAAAGAGGTTACCTGACCACCACTTCACCTATGGGCGTGACACCATAGACCTATGCCTAGTTATCGCGCCGAAGCAATCGTTTTGCGCACTCATAAATTAGGCGAAGCAGATCGAATCATCACACTTTTGACCCGTGAACGAGGAAAGATTCGAGCTGTTGCTAAAGGGGTACGCCGGACAAAAAGTAAGTTTGGCGCTCGTTTGGAACCGTTTAGTCGCGTTGACTTATTGGTTTTCGAAGGCAAGAGTCTCGACATCATCACGCAAGCTGAGTCGCTAAATGCTTATGGCCAAGACTTAGCTCTTGACTATTCACTTTGGACTGCAGGGCAAACGATGTTGGAGACGGCAGATCGTCTCACCTCAGAAGAATCGATATCAGCAGAGGCACAATACTTACTGTTGGTTGGAGCGCTTAGAACTTTGGTATCCGGAGAGCATGCTTCCAGCTTGGTAATGGATGCATACCTGCTTCGGTCACTATCTATGGCTGGCTATTCTCCAACACTTAACGCATGTGTGATTTGTGGCGTCGCTGGAACCCAACCTTTCTTCCATGTATCCACTGGTGGCGCATTGTGTGTAGAGCATCGAGTACCTGGCAGCGTTGCTCCTCGGCCAGAGTCATTCGAGTTAATGCAGGCCTTAATGTCAGGGGACTGGGAAGCGGCCGATGTTTCTCTAGCCAAAGATCGCAACGAAGTATCTGGCATTGTGGCTGCGTATGTGCAATGGCATTTAGAGCGAGGACTCAGATCATTGCCGTTAGTTGATAGGCAAGCCACCTGATTATGAAAGACTTAAACCATGCTGCTTAACCCACCGCCACATTCTTCCGGAGTAAAGCCACCAAAAATTCAGCCTGACTTAATTCCTAATCACATTGCAGTCGTAATGGATGGCAATGGTAGGTGGGCAAAAGAACGTGGACTCCCTCGAACTGCTGGACATGAAGCTGGCGAAGCAAGTTTGATGGACTGCATTTATGGTTCATTGGAACTTGGGGTTAATTGGTTGTCTGCTTACGCATTTTCAACCGAAAACTGGCGACGGTCACCCGAAGAAGTTCGATTCCTAATGAACTTCAATCGCGATGTCATTCGCAGACGCCGTGACGAAATGAATGACATGGGCGTTCGCATTCGCTGGGCAGGTAGGCGACCAAAGCTTTGGCGTTCCGTGATTGAAGAGCTGGAAGCCTGTGAAAAGTTAACCGCAAAGAACTCAAGGTTGACTGTGACTATGTGCGTTAACTATGGAGGACGAGCTGAGATTGTTGATGCCGTATCGGCTATCGCACAGCAGGTTTCAGATGGAAAGATTGATCCAAAGAAAGTCACCGAAAAAACCATTAAGAAATATCTTGACGAGCCAGATATGCCCGATGTAGATCTGTTTGTTAGATCAAGTGGGGAACAGCGCTTAAGTAATTTCTTGCTTTGGCAAAGTGCCTATTCAGAATTCGTTTTCTTGCCAACACTGTGGCCAGATTTTGATCGACGCCACTTGTGGCACGCGTGTGAGATTTATGCTTCTCGAGATCGACGTTACGGGGGAGCAGTCCCAAATCCGCTTCCCGTTGACAAATCGCCGACACATGATTGATTTTTCGACCCGCAGGAAGCAAAACTCGCAGCCCCATGCTTGACTTGAGCTATGGGCCAAGCAAACAAACCAAAAAAGCCAAATCCAGCGGTTCCAGTGGTGACTCATTCTGCGCTTCGAAAGCGAGTAACTGACCTGAGTGCGCCAGCTCTGTTACGCATTCATGCGCTGCCAAAGTTTCTAGTACCCGGCTTAATCGCAGTTTTCATGTTGCTTGGCCTGTTCTTGCAAGCGCCTTATTCAGGTATCTCGCTAACCGTGGTGAGCGCTTTTATCGGTTGGCTAATGTACTTGTCCTGGCCGTTATTAGATTCAAAATCTAGATTGATTCGTTTGATGGTGTTCTTGATTTTGGTTGCCGCAACTGCGATCAATTACGGCGCCTAACTTTATGCTCGGAACTTTTCATACGATTTGGATTTTTGACGTAGCAGATTCTGCGGCCTGGAAACTCGAAGCTAAACAGGCATTGAATGTTTTGCAAGAAAGACCTGGATTTGTATCGGCCAGCATTTTTCACAACGCAGATTCACCTGAACGCTACTTAATAAAGACCGATTGGCTAGACGTAGGTTCCTATCGCCGAGCACTTGGCTCAATGGAAGCAAAAATTGGGGTTTGGCCGTTCTTGGCAAACATGCGAGATGAACCTACGGCTTTCGAGATGCTGATGCAGTTCAATACCGATTCAGTAACTGAGTATGAGTCGAGTGTTAATGACGCAGTTTGATTTCATCGATCGAGCTGATGCTGGGCAAAAAATGCTGGCAACTTTCAAACCTGAAATTTTGGAGCACGATGTAATCGTTGTTGTGCTGCCGGCTGCAGTTGAAATCGCATTAGCTTTTGCAACTGAAATGACTTTGCCCATGCGGGATTTAAACATTATTAGAACTAGAACCGAAGTCTCCATTCCAAGGATTGGAGACCTAGCTGGGTTAAATGTCGCGGTAATCGATGATGGTGTTGAATCCGGAAGCACTGCGATTGCTATTGGTGCAATGCTTAGAGGCGCATCGGTTCAATCGGCAACCCTAGTAGTTCCGGTTTGCCCAAAGTCAGTAGTGCCGCATTTACTTGCCGTGTACGACACGATTCACGCTGTGGTATCACCACCAGCGCCAATCTCACTGACCAGGTTTTACGAAGTTAACTAGTTGATTACAAACCAGCAAGGGCTGCTTTACCCTCTTTTGTGACGCTGTAGGTATATGTGATTTCGCCCAACGGTTCATCATCAGAGCTGATTACACTTTTTGCAATTCGTCCTTCAGTATCGAGTGTGTAAACCGTTACATACTTCGACAAGTCAATTGTGTTAGTAATTGTGAATTCACCTGGAGTATTGCTAATGACTGAGCCTTGGTCATTTGCGCCGGCAACTAGTCCATCTAGTTCTGAGATGGTTCGCGCAGGCATCATTGAGGTTTCATCCATTTCAAAAACTGAATCTGTGTTGACATCGTAACTTGCACAGATTTTGGTATTTGGATCTTGAACTGCGACTTGAACCAAAGAGCCTTCGGTATCAAACCACAATTCAGTTAAGCCAGATTTAGCTGCACTGTCCTGAGAAGCGACTAATGCGGCTCGAAACTCTCGCTCGGCATCAGGTTGGATTTCATTTGGACTCACTGAAGCTTGGGCATCCAAAGTGGGACCAGGAATATTGGATTCCGCGGAAGCGCCAGTTTCTGGCGAATCACTGGCACATCCGGCAGTAAAAGTTAGGACAGCCAATACCAGCGAGCAAAAGCCGATCGGGCGGAATTTTGATTTAGGCATGCGCGAAAGGTTCATCGGTCCATCGTAACTTGAATACCTATAACGTCAGTTTCTCTCGATAGAATGGGGTTTCCTGCTTCCGGCAACCAGTCGGAAAGCCTTATCGGATGTTGAGTTTCATGGATCGCGTAGACGCTGTTGTAAATCTGTCCAAACGTCGGGGATTTGTTTTCCCAAGTAGCGAAATTTACGGTGGATCTCGATCCGCCTGGGACTATGGGCCACTTGGTGTAGAACTAAAAGAAAATGTTCGCCGCCAATGGTGGAAAGCTGTTGTTCAATCCCGCGAAGACGTAGTTGGCATTGACTCTGCCGTAATTTTGGCACCACAGGTTTGGGCCGCATCCGGACACTTGGCAACTTTCACCGATCCGCTAACTGAGTGCACCTCATGTCACAAGAGGTTCCGCGAAGATCACCTACTTGAAGAATTCGAAGAACGTAAAGGCCGCGCTCCTGAAGGTGGCTTAGCTGGAGTACCTTGCCCTAACTGTGGAACTAAGGGCGAATTCACTGAACCAAAAATGTTCAATGGAATGCTTTCCACAAACCTTGGCCCAGTCATTGATGAAAACTCACTGCATTACCTGCGTCCAGAAACTGCGCAAGGTATTTTCACAAACTATGCAAACGTCGCTGCATCTTCACGCAAAAAGCCGCCATTTGGAATCGGTCAAACTGGAAAGTCTTTCCGTAACGAAATCACTCCAGGAAACTTCATTTTCCGAACTCGCGAATTTGAACAAATGGAAATGGAATTCTTTGTCCCACCTGGCACGGACGAGCAATGGCATGAGTACTGGCTCGAAGAGCGTTGGAATTGGTATGTAGACCTTGGTCTATCAACGGATAACTTACGTCGCTTCGAACATCCAAAAGAAAAGCTTTCGCATTACTCAAAGCGCACAACAGACATTGAATACCGTTTCCAATTCGGCGGTAGTGAATTCGCTGAACTTGAAGGTATTGCAAACCGCACTGATTTCGATTTAAAGGCACACATGGAAGCTTCCGGCAAAGACTTGTCATTCTTCGATCAGGAATCTGGCGAGAAGTATGTGCCTTATGTAATCGAACCTGCAGCTGGTCTCACTCGGGCAGTGCTGGCTTTCATGCTTGAGGCCTATGACGAAGATGAAGCGCCTAACACTAAGGGTGGCGTTGATAAGCGTGTAGTGATGCGTTTTGATAAGCGCCTTGCGCCGGTAAAGGCAGCAATCTTGCCGTTGTCTCGTAATGCTGACTTGAGTCCAAAGGCTAAAGACTTGGCGACCGAACTTCGTAAGAACTGGAACATTGAATTTGACGATGCCGGCGCAATCGGTCGTCGCTACCGTCGCCAAGATGAAATCGGAACTCCGTATTGCATAACCGTTGACTTCGAAACCCTAGAAGACAATGCGGTAACTATTCGAGATCGAGACACTATGGAACAAGAGCGCGTTGGACTTGATTCCGTTGTCTCTTGGTTAGGCTCTCGCCTCGTCGGCTGCTGATGTTTGTAGATTTATTAGCCACTGATCCGGTCATCGAACTTGCGCCTATGGCGGGAGTTACGAACCGAGCGTTTCGCAGAGTTTGCCGTGAGGCTTCTACTCAGATGCGAAATGCTGCAGGTCAAGTCGACGTTGATCACACGGTTTACGTTGCAGAGATGACAACTTCGCAGGCCTTGTTGATGCGCCATCCAGAAACCTTGGACTTAGTCACTTTTGATTCGGATGAAAAAACCAGAAGTGCTCAGCTGTATGGCGTTGATCCTGACATTGTTGGCGCTGCAGTAAAGATGCTGGTCGAT
>JBILBY010000112.1:0-3631 GCA_044353415.1 Candidatus Nanopelagicales bacterium
TTCGATCAAGAAAGTAGACATCTTTTTGTAGACGCTGGCATCAGCCGGCGCATCTTCATCAGCGCGAACTAGCACTGCAACCAGTGTGGAAGATCCACCATTGGTTAACCACATCTTTTGGCCAGTCAGGCTCCAGCCATCGCCATCGCGAACTGCCTTAGAAGTAATACCTGAAACGTCTGAACCAACGCCTGGTTCGCTCATGCTGAATGCGCCGCGGACTTCGCCGGTTGCCATGCGTGGCAAGTACTTATCTTTTTGTTCCTGAGTTCCGTGCTGCATCAACATGTAAGCCACGATGAAGTGAGTATTGATAACACCACTAACTGGCATCCAACCACGCGCAATTTCTTCAACTACTAGTGCGTAAGTCAATAGTGATTCGCCAAGGCCGCCATACTCTTCTGGAATCATCAAGCCGAATACGCCAAGTTCCTTTATGCCATCAACGATTGCCTGTGGGTATTCATCAGCATGTTCTAATTCATTGGCAACCGGAATGATCTCGTTTTCCACGAATGAATGCACGGCATCCAAAATCGCTTCTTGAACATCCGTTAAGCCTTCAGTTTGAGCTAAGCGTGCCATGTGTTTTATGCCTCCGGCGGGGTGAAAGTCTGGGTGCGCTTCATTCCCGCAGCCCGGCCCTTGGCTGAAACAACCAATGCCATCTTGCGAGATGCTTCATCAATCATTTCATCTCCAAGCATTACCGCACCTTTTGCGCCGCCGGCTGAGCTGGTCGCCCAATCGTAAGCATCTAAGATCATTTCGGCGTGATCGTAATCTTCTTGCTTTGGCGAGAACACTTCGTTGGCCAGTGCAATCTGGTCAGGGTGCAAAGCCCACTTGCCATCAAAGCCAAGTGCTGCAGAGCGTCCAGCCACGCGACGGAAGCCTTCAAGATCCTTGATGCCAAGGTATGGTCCATCGATTGCTTGCTTGTTGTAAGCGCGAGCTGCCATCAAGATGCTCATCAAGATGTGGTGGTAAGCATCGCCTGTGTCATAGCCCGGTGGCTGTTCGCCAACAACTAAAGACTTCATGTTGATGCTTGCCATAAAGTCAGCTGGCCCAAAGATGATTGATTCAATGCGTGGGCTGGCTGCCGCAATCGCATTGATATTGATTAGGCCCATTGCGTTTTCGATTTGAGCTTCGATACCAAGGCGACCAACTTCAAGACCGTTGGTGCGCTCAAGTTGAGTTAGAAGTAAATCAAGTGCCACGATCTGATCAGCAGTTTGAACCTTAGGCAACATGATGCAATCTAGGTTTGCGCCTGCGCCTTCCACGATCTCGATTACGTCGGTGTAAGTCCACTGCGTTGTCCAGTCATTAACGCGAACGGCGCGAATCTTGTCTTCGTAACCACCTTCATTAAGTGCCTGCACAATGTTTTTGCGCGCATCAGCCTTAGCAAGTGGTGCTACTGCATCTTCCAAGTCCATAAACAGCTGATCGGACTTAAGGCCACGAGCCTTATCCAGCATCTTGACGCTGCTGCCAGGTACGGCAAGGGATGAACGACGGGGACGAAGAACTTTGTTACTCACTTATGACTCCAATGGTGTGTTCTTTTGCGACAGGTTTTGCAGTTAGTGGTGCTAGATCGTGATTACTTCGAATTACATTGAGAATCCCCAGAATGATCTGTGGAATATCAAAATCTTTAGGCGTAAATACTGCGGCTACGCCAGCGCCAATAAGTTTTACTTCGTCAGCTGCTGGAATGATGCCTCCCAAAATTACTGGGATGTTTGAAATGTTATTAGCCTTTAAGCCTTCAAGCACCTGCGGCACTAGGTCCACATGCGCACCCGACAAAATCGACAAGCCAATGCAGTCCACGTCTTCTTGCGCAGCAGCGGCCACGATCTCATCAGGAGTTAGGCGAATACCTTGGTAAATCACTTCAAAGCCGGCATCTCGGGCAGCGATTGCAATTTGTTCCGCGCCATTTGAGTGACCATCAAGTCCTGGTTTGCCAATAAGCAAACGCAGACGCTGACCTAATTCTTGTTCCGTGACTTTCACGCAATCCCGAACCGCGCCAAGTGCTCCTGTACCACCACCGACTGGAACATTAGCAAGACCAGTCGGTGCGCGGAACTGGCCAAACACGCTACGTAGCGCATCTGCCCATTCGCCCGTTGTTACCCCAGCGCGAGCACATTCCAGAGTTGGGATCATTAAGTTTGCATTTGTTTTAGCAGTATCAATCAAAGCAGCGGTTGCAGCAGTTGCCTTCGCATCATCGCGAGTTGCGCGCCACGAGGTCAGACTTGTAATCGCTTCTTGCTCAACAGCTGGATCCACATGAATGATCGCATCCGTGATGCTGGCAGTTAGCGGGCTAACTTCAGTTTCAGTGAACGCATTAACGCCAACAACTGTGCGCGCCCCTGATTCAATGTTGCGACGATGATTTGCGTGTGAGGCAACTAACTGGCTCTTTAGGTAACCGGCATCAATAGCTGCCACTACCCCACCCATGTCATCAATGCGAGCAATCTCGGTGCGAGCAGCAGCCATGAGCTCTTGCACCTTGGCTTCAATCACGGCTGAGCCATCAAAGATGTCTTCGTATTCCAGCAAGTCAGTTTCGAACGCTAAAACTTGTTGCATCCGAAGTGACCACTGCTGATCCCATGGACGCGGCAGGCCAAGTGCTTCATTCCACGCCGGCAATTGCACGGCGCGAGCGCGAGCGGACTTAGACAATGTCACGCCCAGCATTTCAATCATCATGCGCTGCACGTTGTTTTCTGGCTGACTCTCGGTTAAACCAAGTGAATTAACTTGCACGCCATAACGGAACCGGCGCTTCTTTTCATCCGTCACACCGTAACGATCCCGCGTGATCTCATCCCACAACTGGGTGAACGCGCGCATCTTGCAAAGCTCTTCAACAAAGCGCATGCCAGCGTTCACAAAAAATGACATTCGAGCAACAACGTCTGGGAAATCTTCTGGTTTAACTTGGCCAGAATCACGAACGGCATCTAAAACTGAAATCGCAGTTGATAGCGCAAAGGAAAGTTCTTGAACCGGAGTCGCACCTGCTTCTTGCAAGTGATACGAACAAATGTTGATTGGATTCCACTTTGGCGCGTTGGCAACACTCCAGGAAATCATGTCCGAGATCAATCGCATGGATTCAGCCGGCGGGAAGATGTAAGTTCCGCGGGATAAATATTCCTTGATGATGTCGTTTTGCGTGGTGCCAGCCAGCAATTTCTGGTCCACACCCTGCTCCTCGGCCGCAATTGCATAAAGTGCAAGCAACCACATCGCTGGGGCGTTAATAGTCATTGAAGTATTCATTTGAGCTAGTGGAATGCCATCTAGCAAAGTGCGCATGTCACCTAAGTGGGCAATTGGCACACCAACGCGACCAACTTCCCCGCGCGCCAATACGGCATCTGGGTCATAACCAGTTTGCGTAGGCAGATCAAAAGCAATCGAAAGACCGGTTTGGCCTTTAGTTAAGTTCTTTTTGTAAAGCGCGTTTGATTCCTTTGGGGACGAATGTCCCGCATAGGTGCGCATCACCCAAGGCTTATCTTTCTTCTGCTGATCCGTCATGTTTAATCCTGGCGGAACCGATTGATCGCATCGATGTGCTTGG
>JBILBY010000113.1:0-3606 GCA_044353415.1 Candidatus Nanopelagicales bacterium
AAGACAATCAGGATCGAAACTGCTGCGATGTAAACCGGACGCACACCAAATGCATCAACACTCACACCTGTTACAAACATTCCAATTGGACCGCTGGCATAGAACAAAGATGTTTGCACACCAAAAACTCGGCCTTGAATATGGGGCGCTACGCGTTGTTGAACCATTGAGTTCATCAATGGATTCATTGGACCCCAACCAAGTCCAAGTAAGAATCCGGCGAGCACGAACAATCCAATTGGTGGAAATAATGTCATCGGAATCATGGCAAGCGAAGTTGCAGCCAGCGAGCCGATTACGATACTGCGTTTCTTAAAATGCTTCACTAATTTTGGATAAGCAAGAGTTGTTGCTATGCCTCCAGCTGCCATAGACGACAGCACGTAACCTAAGCCACGTGGATCTTCGATGTCTGAGAAGTACTTCGGCAAGATGATTGACTCAGTTGGCAGGTAAACCATTGCCAGGAACACAATTGAAATTGTTAAGTAGTACATCGCCTTATCGGACTTAAGAACTTGTAGGCCTCGTAAAGTGCTACTCCAAAACTTTTCTTGATCGTTTATTTCTTCCCGGTGTTCGAGGCCTAGGTCACCAACATGCAACATAGAAATCAAAATGATTGCCAAAATGAATGCGACGAAAACAATCCACATTGAATTTGCAGCACCAACCAGCGAAATGGCAATCGCACCAATTGCCGGACCTAAAACCCAGCCACCAGAGAAAACTGCTTCATGCCAAGAGTTAAGTTTGTCCATGGAAGTGTTGCTGGCTTTTGCTACATCGGGAATCAAAGACTTACGGGCGGTGTAACCAGCTGGATCAAATGCTGCGCCAAGCACTGCAAATGTTGCGATCGATGCGAACGTTAAACCAAAAAGTGAATCCCAAATTGGAAACAGCATTACTGACAGTGCTGACAGCAAGTCGGAACCAATAGAAACTCGCTTGCGACCGTAGTGATCGATTAATGCGCCAACAAACGGCGAAATGATGATTCCTGGAATCGCAGATGCCGCGACCACAATGCCCGCTTGGGTAGCTGATCCGGTGCGCTCAAAGATGAGCCACGGAACCGTGATGATCGCAATCGCGTTACTGAGCCCGGACAGGGCGTTTGCTCCCTCGAGCAGGTAAAGGGGGCGCCGGCTGACTTTCATGCGGCTTTAGCACATCCCTTTTTGGTCGCCGCCAGGCAGATTTGGGCAAAATGCCTTGTTTTGGCGGATTTCTTAACTCCCAGCCTACCCCAGAGGTTCAACCTCGTTTTGACCCACGCCCAGAAATACAGGTAATCTAAGGATTCGTTGTGCCTTTAGGCATAAGGAAAACTAGCAATTTAAACCCCATTTATTTAGACAAAGAAGGCTCACTGTGCGCACGTACTCACCAAAGCCAGGCGATGTGAATCGCGAATGGCATGTAATCGATGCAACTGACGTTGTTTTAGGACGTCTAGCGTCACAAGTTGCTGTGCTGTTGCGCGGCAAGCACAAGCCAATCTTTGCACCACACGTTGACACTGGCGACTTCGTCATTGTTATCAATGCAGAAAAAATCGCACTAACTGGCCAGAAGCTTGAGCAGAAGATGGATTACCGTCACTCTGGTTTCCCAGGTGGTTTGCGTGCGACTAACTATGTTGAATTGCTAGCAACAAACCCACGTCGTGCAATTGAAAAAGCCGTTAAGGGAATGCTTCCGCATAACAAGCTCAGCGATGCTCAAATCACAAAACTAAAGGTTTACGCAGGCGATGTTCATCCACACGCAGCCCAAAACCCAAAGCCATACGAGATCTCTCAGGTAGCGCAGTAAGCGCTCGCGGATTCATAGATTTTTACGAAGGGAAATAACATGTCAGAGAACGAAGTAGACGTAACAGAAGCCATCCTTGGCGAAGAGGTTGAAGTTGAGTTGTCGGAATACACTTCCGAAACTCCAGTTGCTGCTGTTCGCGAACCACGTAAGGCACCAGATACACCTGGCGCTGCAACCGGTCGTCGCAAGGAAGCTATTGCTCGCGTTCGCATCGTTCCAGGCACCGGTCGTTGGGTAATCAACGGTCGCACCCTTGAGGACTACTTCCCAAACAAGGTGCACCAGCAACTTGTTAACGATCCATTCAAGACCCTTAACTTCGAAGGTGCTTACGACGTAATCGCCCGCATCGATGGTGGCGGAATTTCTGGTCAGGCTGGCGCATTGCGTCTTGGCGTGGCTCGTTGCTTGAACGCAATCGATGTTGAAGGTAACCGCGGTGACCTTAAGAAGGCCGGCTTCCTAACTCGTGATGCACGAATCAAGGAACGTAAGAAGTACGGTCTGAAGAAGGCTCGTAAGGCTCCGCAATACTCCAAGCGTTAAAACATGTCGGGCCGACTATTTGGCACCGATGGCGTTCGTGGTTTAGCGAACGGTCTGTTAACTGCTGAGCTAGCTACCAATCTTGGTGTTGCTGCTGCGCAGGTTTTGGGCGAACGTGGCGAGTTCTCTTCACATAAATCAGATCGCCCATTTGCAATTGTTGGTCGCGATCCACGTGCCAGTGGTGAATTCCTGCAATCTGCAATCAGTGCTGGCTTAGCTAGTGCCGGTGTTGATGTTATTGACGTTGGAATTCTGCCGACTCCTGCCGTTGCATTCTTAACAGACTTAACTGGCGCTGACTTAGGCGTAATGCTTTCGGCTTCACATAATGCTATGCCAGATAACGGTATTAAATTCTTTGCTCGTGGCGGCGTGAAATTAGATGACACCATCGAGGATGCCATCGAAGCGCACTTAGATGTTGTTAGTGAACTTCCAACTGGGGCTGGTGTTGGCAGAATCCGAAGCGAACACGATCTAGTTGAAAAATACCTGCATCACTTGAACTCCAGCATTTCCAATTCTTTAGAAGGCCTAACAGTTGTTGTTGATGGAGCCAATGGATCAGCATCGCTAGTTGGGCCAGAGGCCTTACGTCGCGCGGGTGCCCAAGTGATTTCAATTCACTGTGAACCTAATGGCTTGAACATAAATGAAAACTGCGGCTCAACTCACATGGATGATCTGTTTGCAGCAGTAGTAAAGCATGGCGCAGATCTTGGTATTGCTCATGACGGTGATGCAGATCGATGCCTGGCCGTTGATGCCGATGGAAACTTTGTTGATGGTGATCAGATCTTGGCCATCTTGGCTTCTGGTCGTAAGACTCGTGGCTCTTTAGTTGGAAACACTGTTGTGGCAACCGTGATGTCTAACTTGGGATTCAACATCGCAATGAAAGAACTTGAGATTGAAGTCATTGCTGCTGCAGTTGGCGATCGTTATGTACTTGAAGAAATGCGCGCTGGTGGCTTCACAATTGGTGGCGAACAAAGTGGTCACGTAGTACTCAGCGAATTTGCAACCACCGGTGATGGTGTCCTCACCGCACTTCATCTGTTGTCAGAGATGAAGGCAACTGGTAAGTCAATGGCAGAACTTGCTGCGATTGTGAATCGCTTGCCACAGGTTTTAATCAATGTTCCAAATGTGGATAAAGGTTCGGTTTCAAAACCAGCAGTTTCTGAAGCTGTAGCAAAATTGGAGCAAGAACTTGGCAGCACTGGACGCATT
>JBILBY010000114.1:0-3580 GCA_044353415.1 Candidatus Nanopelagicales bacterium
CGTACCTGCGAATCTTGATCGCGCTGGTGCGGCGCCACTTTTGTGTGCTGGCATCACAACTTTCTCACCTCTTCGTCACTGGAATGCCGGCCCTGGTAAAAAAGTAGCCGTTATGGGTCTGGGTGGACTTGGTCACATGGCAGTAAAAATTGCTGTTGCGATGGGCGCTGAAGTTACGGTCATGAGCCATAGTGACAACAAGCGCGAAGATGCACTTGCCATGGGCGCTGCAAACTTTGTGGTTACCTCTGACAAAGCAGAGCTAAAGAAACTTGCGAACACTTTCGATATCATCATCAATACCGTCTCGGCTGAAATTGAAATTCATCGCTACATCGGAACGCTTCGCCAATGGGGATCACTAGTTGTAGTTGGCGCACCAGGCAAACCATATTCACTTGATGGCAGCGCTCTGATGGGAAGGCAATTAAGCCTTTCCGGTTCAGCCATCGGAAGCATCAAAGAAACTCAGGAAATGCTTGATTTCTGTGGCAAGCACAACATCGTTAGTGACATCGAAATCATTCCAGCCAGCGCAATCAATGAAGCATACGAACGAGTGCTGGCAAGTGATGTTCGCTACCGTTTCGTCATTGATACCGCAACGATCTAGGAAGTAGGGATATGGCTAAGCAGCGCACAGTATTAGTAACCGGTGGTTCCCGTGGAATCGGTGCCAGCATTGCAAAGCACTTCGCAGAACAAGGCGATCGAATTGCAGTTCACTACAGTTCAAATGGCGACCTTGCCAAAGAAGTTATGGCATCCCTGCCAGGTTCTGGTCACATGATTGCTCAGGCTGACTTGCGTCATGCAGATGCCATAAAAGTAATGGTTGATTCAGTGGCAAAAGAATTCGGTCACATCGATGTTTTGATTAACAATGCTGGGGTTTTCTTTGATCACCCAATCGAATCTTCGACTTACGAAGTTTGGCAAAAAGCTTGGGCTGACACATTGGGCGTTAACTTAACCGGCGCCGCAAATGTCACATGGTGCGCACTGCAACACATGCCTCGTCATGGCGATTCCCGAATCGTTAACGTTGGATCGCGCGGAGCATTTCGTGGCGAACCAGTTAGCCCCGCTTATGGCGCGAGCAAAGCAGCGATCGTTGCTTTTGGTCAGTCAATCGCGAAGGCGCTTGCGCCAGAAGGTATTGGCGTAACGACTCTGGCCCCAGGTTTTGTTGATACCGAAATGGCAGCCGAATTACTTGATGGACCAACTGGTGATGACATTCGCAATCAGAGTCCGTTTGGCCGCGTTGCTGAACCTGATGAATTAGCTAGAGCAATATATTTCTTAGCCTCCAAAGATTCACTTTGGGCCAGCGGCGCTGTTCTAGATTTCAACGGCGCTTCTTATTTACGAATGTAAAGAAAAAGGAGCAAAGATGTCTGACGTTTCTGAGCGTTCTTGGGTAGCGCCGGTTGCAATTGCTGCGAGTCTAGCTTTACTCGTTGGCGTTGGTGCTGGATACACAATTGCAGCACAGTCAGGATCAAATTCTCCAAACACCATTTCTGCTCCTGGCATTGAAATGGGAGGGGCAGCAGGTGCTGAAGATTCGAAGATGGCTTACTGGGGTGGCAGATCATTTCTTGAAGCCGATTCCGAAATACCAGATACATCAGGTTCCGCAATTGGATATACCTTTGACGCCAGTGACATAGATCGTCAGGCGCAACTCCAAAGTATTGCTGATGTTTTTTCGGTGTCTGGAGAAATCACTGGCAATAATAAGGATGGCTTTTTTGTTGGTGACCAAAACTACGTCAAAGCAGTTGCCCAAATCAGTGGCGCTAGTTGGGATTTAAGTCAGCTAATAACTTGGAATTACAGTGACTCTTCGGTAAGTCCGACATATTGCGGTGGAGATATTCCGATGTATGACACAAAATCTTCCGGAGATGCAACACCTTCTGTTACCGCGACAGATGCAGCAACTCCAGAACCAATGCCAACTGTGGTTCCAGAACCAATGCCAACTGTGGTTCCAGAGCCAATGCCTGCACCAAGTGACTGCGTCCTGCCAAGTGGGGTCTTGCCAAGTGACGAATCAGCGCTTTCATTGGCTAAAGAAAAGTTTGGTGCGATTGACTTTAACTCTGAAACTGCAATCTGGTCTGTTGTAGATGGCGGTGAAATGTGGGGTTACAACACTGAAATGGCCGGTGCTTACAAGATAGTTACAGCAAAGGTATTTATCGATGGTTACGATTCAAATCAATCTTGGTCAATGACGATAGGACCTGATGATTCAATCCTGAATGCCTCGGGTTTCTTTGCCAGTTTTGTTCCGACTGCTGAATACACGATTGTTGGTGCCAAAACCGCGATCGAACGTTCTCAAAATGGCCTTTGGGTAAATTTGCCGCAGCAGGAAATATATAAAGATGGCATGGTCTACCCAATGGAACTTGGAACAAATGCCAATCAATCTAATGTGGCTAAGAACTCAGCCGGGCAACCGATCTTAGATGCAAACATTGATCGCGTAAAGATCACCAAAGCAGAACCTAGTTTGATTTCTTGGTATCTAAATGATGGGTCAATGATTCTGCTGCCTGCTTACCTACTAAGCGAAAAAGACTCTAAAGATTCACGTCAGTGGTTGCAGTTAGCCATTGCCGATGAATACGTGGACTTTAGTTAGGAACATAATCTGCTGGTAACTCGCCGATGCGAATCAAGCGTGCAATTGCTGCTTCTTCCATTGGTGAAGCTGGGCCAAGTGCCATGCGAAGTGAAGTCAGGATTCCACGCGTGATTGGACCGGCAACTTTCAAACTCTTGCCCTTTAACCCGAGCATTTCTTGAAACTCGGCAGGAATAGAAGCTACAGCTCCATCGAACATTCGATCGTAAGCAAGTAACGCTGTCTTTGACAGAGGTGGTTTACGAATGAATTCAACAACGCGTTTTGTAGTCTCGCTGGTTCCCAAGATTCCTTCGTCGCGGTAACGCTTAATCTCGCGCTTTAGCTCAGCCCGAGACATCGGTGCAGTTGTTAATCCAAGTGGGGCAACTGACTTTGACCACTGGGAGACGTATTCATCTGGGCCACCAGGAATTTCTTCAGCGCCATAAAGTTCGTGAGTGGTTAGGAAAGAGTCAGTGAATGCGATGTGGACCCACGCAAGTAGATCTGAGTCAGCTGCTTTATAGGCCTTGGTTTCACCATTACTTGTTTGGTATTCACCCTTGACGTGATCATGCATGCGATTAACTCGCGCAGATTCATTCGCTAGGGCTTCGGCGGAACCGAAGGTTGCAATAGTTAACCACTTCGTTGTTCCAGCAAGGCGACCAAGTGGATCATGTTCGTAACGTGAATGCTGCTCGACTCCAGCCAGACTTCCTGGGTGCAGTGCCTGCATCAACAATGCGCGAATGCCGCCAACTAATGTTGCGACATCACCATGGACAACCCAAGGTGCATCATGCGGAAGGTAGAGCCCTCGGGTTTCCCCGGACTCAACTGCTTCCATCCAAGGCGGAACCCCATCTTCGGTGTTTGTAATGATTCGGCGGAATCGAGTGCCAAAGCGTTCTTGTAACGCATTTGTTGCCACGC
>JBILBY010000115.1:0-3563 GCA_044353415.1 Candidatus Nanopelagicales bacterium
GTTGCAATTGATGTGATGATGCCGCTCTTCCCAAGCCCAGACAGCTATGCAGTTTCAGTTGTGATGGTAATCATCGGAATTTTGGTAATTGGGCTTGGCAGTGCTTTCTATATTCCAAGCAACTTAGGTCCGGGCCCGCGCGATGGCTTGATGACTGGTTTGCATTACCGAACTGGGATCCCAATCGGCCGAGTACGTTTTGTAATTGAGGCCGCCTTCTTGCTTGCAGGTTGGTTACTAGGTGGCTCTGTCGGACTTGGCACAGTCCTTGTTACTGTCCTAGTCGGCGAAGTCGTAGCCATTTTCTTTGGAATTGTGAGCCGAGTCAGTAAGCCAGCGGCGTAGCTGATGGCATCATTTGGGCAATGGTTAAGACCAGCTTTAACTGTTCCAAAAACCTCTTGGTCTGCAGGGGATTCAAATTGGAAAGTCTCCCCAAAAACTTTTTTCGTTTTGATTTTGGGTCTGTGGCTTTTTGGTACCGGTGAGGCCCTATTAATTGATGCCAGCATTGGTCAGTCACCTTGGACAGTTTTGGCAGATGGTTTAGCAAAAACCTTAGGCATGACGATCGGGCAAACTACTTTCTTAACCTCGGTAATTGTGTTGCTACTTTGGATACCGCTAAAGCGTCGGCCGGGTCTTGGAACAGTGATGAACATCTTGGTGATTGCAGTTGCCATTGATGTGATGATTCCAATTCTGCCTTCACCTGAAAACGTTGTTGCCCAGACCGTTCAAGTGCTATTTGGAATCTTGTTGACTGGAATTGCTAGTGCGCTATACATAACTTGCAATGTTGGACCTGGCCCACGCGATGGATTAATGACCGGTCTGAATGAAAAAACTGGAGTGCGGGTTGGCCGAGTTAGAACTGGAATTGAAGTTGTTGTTTTAACCATTGGTTGGTTACTTGGTGGAGTAGTTGGTGTCGGTACGTTGCTATTTGCGTTACTGATCGGACAGAGTGTGGCAATTGCCTTTGGACTGGTTGAACGAATCAGTCCACAAACTACCTAGTTACTTCGCTTCTTCAAATTCAGGTAATGGCTCATGTGCCTTTTGCTCTCTAGCTCGTTGCGCCACGATGATTCCTATCAACATGATTACGCCACCTAGTATCTGAACCACAACAAAGATTTCGCCGAGAACGATCCAAGCAGCGATTGCAGCAATTGGAGGTTCGGTCATTCCCATGATGCTTGCACCTGGACCACCGATGTGCCGGATTGAGTTGATTACCAATACGTATGGCACCAAAGTTCCGATCACAACCATGAATGCAAAGAATGGCCAAATCGGATAAACCGAAGTGCCTCCTTCAAAGGGTGTCACTTGAGCTTGCAGTGAATCCCACGGGAAACTGCCCCAAGGGCGAAGTACCGCGAAGAAAATTGAAGCAAAGATGAATGCCCACATAAGTAGTGAGACTGGATCGCGGCCCTGACTCGCTTTGTCCCCGAGTAAGTACATAAACACCAGAGTGGTCATCGACGCGATTGCGAAAAGAACGCCAACTTTGTCGAGCGTGAAGCCATTCCACACTTGAGCGACAAGAGCCAATCCCACAACGGCAAGCGCAAGCCCAAGCCAAACTGTGTTTCTTACCGATACATGCATAACAAAGCGTGCATAAAGCACAACAAAGATTGGCGCCATAAATTCAATCAACAAACTGATGGTGATTGGCATACGAGAAATGGATTCAAAGTAGAACCATTGACACATCGCAACGCCAATAATTCCGTAACCGGCTAGCAGCAAGGCCTCTTTTGGTTTGATTCGAAATGCTTTTCGATTTGTCAGGGCCACAAAAATCGTAAGAATTATTGCCGTTCCAGTTCCGCGGAATTGTGAAACCCGTAACGGATCGCCAATCTCCAGCAGAACCACTTTGGATACCGTGCCGTTTATTGCCCAACAGGTAGCTGCTGCCAAATATAGGGAATAGCCCAACTTGGCATTCTTCTCGTGGGCTTTTTTATGTTTAGACATTGGTAAGGAAACCTGGAATTTTAGCTTTCTCAAAGGTGGGCATATTGGAAAATCTGGATCTGATTTAGACCCTAGCAGGTCGTCAGTGCCTATTTTTAAAGGAAAAGCGCTCGAATGAAAGGGAGAAAAAAGGGAAATACGTTCACCTTGCGTTTACCTTCAGGAAAGTGTCAGTTTGCCAACTCTGAATACTTTGAATCCAGTGAGAAGTTCTCCTACCGAAAGGAATAAGGCAAATGCCTCGTTTTAACCTGAAAGTAGCAGCAGTGGTAATCCCAGCTGCACTACTTCTAGCCGCCTGTGGTGGCACAAACGCCGATACTGAAGGCGCAGCTTCTGCACCAGCCGCATCTGCATCTGAAATTCGTATCGATGGTTCTTCAACTGTAGCTCCGCTATCCGCAGCTGCTGGTGAATTATTCAAGGCAGAGAATGCTGATGTAAACGTTTCCGTAGGTACTTCCGGTACCGGTGGCGGCTTCAAGAAGTTCTGCGCTGGCGAAACTGACATCTCAAATGCTTCACGTGCAATCAAAGATGAAGAAGCAGCCGAATGTGCAGCAGCTGGAATTGAATTCACAGAAATCGTAGTTGCAAATGATGCACTAACAATCGTTGTAAACAAAGAAAACGATTGGGCTACTTGCCTAACTGTGGAAGAACTAAACAAGATGTGGGCGCCAGAAGCTGAAGGCACCGTTACATCTTGGTCACAGATTCGTGCCGGCTTCCCAGATGTACCACTTGATCTTTACGGTGCAGGAACTGACTCCGGAACTTTTGATTACTTTACAAAGGCAATCAATGGTGAAGAAGGCGCATCCCGCACTGACTACAACCCAACCGAAGATGACAACGTAACAGTTCAGGGTGTTGAGGGCGCACAGGGTGCACTTGGATACTTCGGACTCTCTTACTACGAAGAAAACATGGACAAGCTAATCGCAGTTGAAATAGATGGTGGCGCAGGTTGCGTTGCACCTTCAATTGAAACCGCACAAGCTGGAACATACGCTCCACTTTCACGTCCACTATTCATCTATGTAAGCAACACTGCAGCACAGAAGCCAGAAGTTCTAGCCTTTGCAGAGTTCTTTGTTGCCAATGATGAAGCGATCACAACCAAGGCACTATTCGTGCCACTTAGCCCAGAGCAAGTTACAGCTGCCCAAGCCGCAGTTGCTGGACTTAAGTAAATAAAGGTGAATTTTGGCCCGGTGGGATACTCCTACCGGGCCAAAATTACGTCGGGTAGCCTAAACCTAGGTACCAACACAACCACGATGAGAGTGCAGATTTCATTGCTATGAGCGAGTTACGCAGCAGCACGAGAGTTGAAGATTTCTCGCTTCGTCGCTCTTCACCGCGTATCGGTGAGCGAGTAATTCGTGGGACTCTTTTTAGCGCGTCAGCTTTTTCTGTCTTAATCACAATTGGCATCGTCTGGTCACTTCTGGTTCCAGCAATTGAGTTTTTCCGACAAGTTCCAATTATGGATTTCTTGACTGGCACAAGATGGGCGCCAAGATTCGTTCCAGCTAGTTTCGGTGTAGTGCCACTCCTTGTCG
>JBILBY010000116.1:0-3556 GCA_044353415.1 Candidatus Nanopelagicales bacterium
TAATTTCCAGTTCCAATATGAACGTATCGATTGAGTTTTCCGTTGTCATTTCTTACGACCAAACATAGTTTTGCGTGAGTCTTCAACCCAACGATTCCATAGACCACGTGAACGCCAGCTTCTTCAAGCTTGCGAGACCAGTCGATGTTGTTTTGTTCATCAAATCGAGCTTTGATTTCAACGACTGCCAAAACCTGCTTACCCATTTCAGCAGCATTGATAAGGGCATCAACAATCGGCGAATCACCTGAGGTTCGGTACAAAGTCTGCTTGATAGCTAGTACGTTCGGATCATTTGACGCTTGCTCTAAAAACAATTGCATGCTGGTTGAGAATGAATCGTAAGGATGATGAAGTAGTACTTCGCGATGACGCATGACATCCAAAATGTCTGGAGCCGAGGAACTCTCAACTTCTGCTAGCGCGGTACTAGTACGAGCGATAAATACAGGGGCTTTTAAGTCATCGCGGTTGAGTCTAAAGAACTCTAGTAATGCCTCATGATCAAGCGGACCACTTAATCGAAAGACTTCGTTGTAATCAACGCCGAGCTCACTAATGATCAGATCTAGCACGTGGGCGTCGATTGAGTTTTCTACTTCAAGTCGAACGGCTGGCCCAAATCGCCGGCGCATGAGTTCGCGCTCAAGTGCTTGCAGTAAATTCTCGGCATCATCTTCTTCAACATCAAGTTCTTCATTTCGAGTGACTCGGAAGGTGTGAGTCTGCAGCACTTCCATGCCAGGAAAAAGTTTGTCAAGGTGTCCAGCAATCACATCTTCAAGAGGCACAAAACGTTGGCGTGATACTTCGATGAATCTTGGAAGTGAAGGTGGCACTTTTACCCGAGCAAAAAGTTCATTGTCAGATTCTTTGTTTTTAACTACGACAGCTAAGTTCAGCGAAAGACCAGAGATGTATGGGAACGGATGTGATGGATCTACAGCCAGAGGAGTTAGGACCGGGAAAACCTGTTCATCAAACAAAGCAGACATTGCTTCGCGCTCGTCAGTGGTCAATTCTTCCCAACGCAAAATTTCAATTCCGCTAGCTACGAGTGCTGGAAGTATTGAGTCATTAAAGGTTTGTGATGCTTGCTTCATGGCTGCGTAACTTTCAGCAAGTACCGCACTGTGCACTTCAGTTGGCAACATGCCAGAAACTGTTTTCTTTGCAATACCGGTTGCTAGTCGACGCTTAAGCCCAGCAACTCGAACCATAAAGAATTCATCGAGGTTGCTAGCAAAAATTGAAAGATACTTAACTCGCTCCAAGAGTTCCATGTCTGGATCTTGTGCTAATTCCAAAACCCGCTGATTAAAGGCAAGCCAAGAAAGCTCACGATCGAGAAATCGATCGCTAGGTAGCGCAGCAGCCAGCGAGGCTGATTGGGAAGTATCAGTCATAACGTTGTAAGCCTTACATACTTAGGTAAACAACTCCTAAATCAGATTTTCCAGAAGGTGAACATTTACCCCAAAAGTGGGATGATTTAGCGGTGTCGAGACAAATAGTGGTTATGGGATCAGGGGAAACCAGCCCAACTATGGTTACGCCACATCAGCAAATCCTGGCGTCAATGGGCAAACTAGATCGCCTAAAGCTCACTATTTTGGACACCCCATTTGGATTTCAGGAAAATGCGGATGACCTGACCGAGAAGTTAATTGACTTCTTTTCTCATTCTGTGGGTGCCACCCCAAAAGCCATTTCGTTGCGTAATGGCTCAGTCACCGGCGCAGCACTTGGCGAGGCAGTGAACTCAATACGGGAATCAGATTGGCTATTTGCTGGCCCTGGCAGTCCTTCATACGCTTTGAAGGTTTGGCACGAACTCGGAGTTAGTCCACACTTTGACGAAGTGTTAGTAGATGGAACTGTCGTGCTGGCATCCGCTGCTGCTCTGACAGCTGGCTCTCACACAATTCCGGTTTATGAAATGTACAAAGTTGGCGAAGAGCCACATTGGTTGCCAGGTTTGAATTTGATTGAACGTCACACTGGAATGCCAGCTGCAATCATTCCGCATTACGACAATGCAGATGGAGCAAATCATGACACTCGATTCTGTTACATCGGTGAACGTCGCTTACGCGTTATGGAATCACTTCTGCCACCAGAAGTTTTCATTATTGGTGTTGATGAACACACTGGAATTCGTTTTGATTTAGAAACCCGAACTGCGCACGTATTTGGTCGCGGTACAATGACGATTCGTCACCATGGCGAATCTTGGACTGTTGCTTCTGGCGAAACTGCCACTTTCGAAGAAATCATTTCCCACACTGGAAGCACAATCGTTCTCGGTGAACCAGCGCCACTGTTCAAAGTTGATCCACACAAAGTTGAAGAACTACTTGATGCCGGCAAAGTTAGTGACGCAGTTGATGCCTTGCTAAATCTTGACGAACTTGATCGCGATACTGAAACCCGCGCCGCAGTTCATTCCCTAGTTACTCGACTGGGTCACATTGCAGCCAGTCCAAAAGTCGACATCATGTCAGTCATTGGTCCTTATGTTGATGCGCTGTTGCAAGCACGCCAAGCTGCGCGCGCAGGCGGGCGCTGGGATGATGCCGATGCAATTCGCGATCAACTAATGGAAATGAAAGTGACCATCCAGGACACGAAAGATAGCTCGTCTTGGGAAATCGAAAGTTCATGAGCCCGGGCCCGATTGCATTAGTTGGCTCAGGTGAGTACTTGCCGATCATGCAAGAAGTCGAAGCAAACTTAATTGCTGGCAGAAATCCAAAGTATGTGCAGATTCCAACTGCAGCTGCCCCAGAAGGCGAATCATCGCTGCACCACTGGATCACCTTAGGCAAAGCACAAGCAGATCGAATTGGCGTGGAAGCTGTTTCGATCATTGCGCACGATCGCAATGATGCAGATGATCCAAGACTTGCCGAACAAGTTAAAGACGCTGGCTTGATTTATCTGTCGGGTGGAAATCCGACGTTTTTGGCAAATACTCTGCGCGAAACTTTGTTATGGAAAGAAATTGAAAGTGCCTGGCGTGATGGCGCAGCACTTGCTGGATGTAGCGCTGGCGCAATGGCCTTGGCAGATCACATACCTGCGTTGCGATTACCGACTCATACTGCAACAAATGGATTGGGCTTATTGCCGCACATCCGAGTCCTGCCACACTTCGACAAGATGTTTGCTCGCATCCCAGATTTCATGACCCGGTTTATGAAGGTGCCAGACGACGTAAGCGTTGTTGGCATTGATGAAGACACTGCAATTGTTGGTGGACCATTTGAGTGGGAAGTGCAGGGACGTCAGTCAGCATGGCTATTTGTTGATGGCCATCGTAAAGAATTCAAGTCTGGTCAAACCTTAGTTACACCGAAGATTTAGCTATACAGATGACTTACGGAACATAACGTCGGTGTCCCAATGGGCAAAGCTCAAGGATTCATATAGCGAAATTGCTGCTTTATTGTCTGCATCAACGTAAAGCATTGCTGCCGGCAAACCCTTTGAACGCAAATGCTCTAATCCTCGGATGCTGAGTAGCTTTGCCAACCCAGTGCCACGTAGCTCTGGC
>JBILBY010000117.1:0-3555 GCA_044353415.1 Candidatus Nanopelagicales bacterium
CCAAAGCAAACTCCAAGAAACGGAACTTCCTGATCAAAAGTACGATTTATCAAATCTTCTTCAGCGTCTACCCAAGTAGCGACCTCAGGATCGTACGCACTGTAGAAAGATCCAAATGAAATTATGGAATCAAACTCAGATGGATCAGGAAAATTCAAATTGAGTTCGTCATTATCGCCGAGAATTATGTGTCGTTCAGTTTCGATGCCACGTGATTTGAGTATGTCGCCAATGACTCCAGGTCTGCCGGCTTCCTCATGACTAATCAAGAGTGCTTTCATGCGCTTAACTCCACTTCCCCGAACCGTGAGAGTTCACTCTCAGAAACTTGTGACGCAAGCGTTGCTAACTCGACTCGGATGACTGCCGTCCATATGCATACGAAGGTACCACCACAAATCCGCCGAGAGGAGAATTATCAAATGTTTATTGCAGCTGCTAAATGCCGTGGGGAGGATCCCAATTGCCCCATTGGTTATTCGTTAGGGTACGAATGAGCCAATCAAGCCCAATTCCTGAGCGACACGCTCAATTCGACCAGATTTCGTAGTTAGTTTTTAGAAATTTCTCGAATTTCCCCCACGGATACACCAAATCTGCCAATATCGTTCGTATCCGTTCGATCTCGCATCGGATGTCAACGACAGCAAGGACTCTGGGAGGAACCTGTGTCTAGTAATGAAACCAAGGCCGCCACGGATGGCAAAGGCCTTCAAAAAGGAACGATCGGAATCTTCGGAATCGTCTTCTTTGTAATTGCAGCAGCAGCTCCAATGGCTGGTATGACTGGCGCAGTTCCTGTCGCCATCGTATTAGGTAGTGGCGCAGGAGCACCTGGTGCTTATTTGCTGGTTGGTCTAGTGCTTGTGCTTTTCAGCGTCGGATATGCCGCGATGACGCACCGAGTAACCAATGCCGGCGCGTTTTTTGCTTACGTAGGTCGCGGCTTAGGTAAGAATGCTGGCGTTGGATCAGCGTTTGTATCGATGGTTGCTTACTTAACTGTGCAGTGGGCAGTTTACGGTTTCTTCGGTGCCATTGCTGCTGGCCAAATGGCTGCGCAATTTGGAATTGACCTGCCTTGGTATGCGTGGTCACTTATTGCGGTAGCAATTGCCACTGCATTATCGATTCTTCGGGTTGATGTGGGCGCTAAGGTTCTTGGCGTTCTGATGATCGCAGAGATCCTTTCAATGTTGGTTGCCGGCATCGCTGCGCTAGTAGATGGCGGACCAGAGGGTTGGAATCTTGCAGCATCATTCTCACCGAGCAGCATCTTTGCTGGTGGACTACTTGGTACTGCAGGCATCGCATTCGCATTCGCATTCGCATCCTTTATCGGATTTGAAGCAACTGCAATTTACGGTGAAGAAACCAAAGACCCTAAGCGCTCAGTTCCGCGTGCTACCTATCTAGCAGTTGGAATCATCACTGCAATCTTTGCCATCGTTTCCTTCGGCATGATTACTGCAATGGGTGCATCCGAAGCTGTCAACAAAACTGTTGAATGGTCATCCGTTGATGGTGTTCCACTGGCAAATCCAGCCAACGTTCTGATTACAGTGGCAAATCAGTCAGTGGGAACCTGGTTGGGAACCCTAATCGGTTGGTTGATTCTTACTAGCTTGTTTGCTGCCACTGTTGCGTTCCAGAACTCGGCATCTAGGTACTTGTTTGCACTTGGTCGCGGTGGAGTTCTGCCTACATCAATTGCAAAGGTCAATGGCCGTGGTGCACCTCAGAACGCATCAATCATTACAACTGTGCTTTCTGTCTTAGTAATTCTCTACTTCCAGCTAAATGGTTTAGATCCAATTCTTAACTTGTTCTACTGGATGAGTGGATTAGCGGTTATTGCAATCGTCTTGGTAGAAATTTTGGTCAGCTTGGCTGTCATTGTTTTCTTCTCAAAGCATGCAGAAGGTGAAGGAGTGTTTACTCGGTTAATTGCTCCATTGCTAGGTCTAGTTGGATTGGCATTTGGCCTGTATCTACTGATGTCACGCTTTGCACTTCTAGCTGGTACCACTGCAGCTGATGTGGACCCAACAGTAACTCCTTGGGCGCAAAGCATGACTGGAACTGTAATCATGGCAATCCCATTTGTTGCCCTTGTTGTTGGATACCTAATTGGTCTTGCACGCAAGGAAAATGATGAGGCAGTTAAGGATCTAGTTAGCTAGTCATATAAAAAAGAATGGGCTGCCGGAAACGGTAGCCCATTCTTTTTGTCGCTCAAGAAGAGATTTGGCTCGCGCCTAAGCCATATTTAGCGATTTGCTGAATACCTTAAATATGTGACCGGCGTTGTGCACCCACTAGGACCAGAAGAACCAGTGGTCTATTGGCGACGACGATTGATGCTTGCCCTGGCCGCTCTTGTCACATTATTCGTAGTTTTTCGCAGCCTTACCGGTGGCGATGATCCGGATCCAGCTGCTGCCTTAGCATCACCGAGCGCCGAAGCGGTAGTTGTAGCACCTGAGGCCTCTCCAGTGCCGAGCGTCGTAGCAGCAACTCCTACCCCAACAATTTTGCAGCCAACCGCACAACCTACCGTGCCAGCTGTTGCAGAGGGAGAATGCTCTGATGCAGATACTTCAGTTCGGGTCGAAGTAGATCGAGAAACCACCGCAGTCGGTGAAGGTGTTCACATCAACATGGTTGTGAAGAATATCTCGGCAAAGACTTGCAAGCGGGATGTTGGCAGTGGCGCAAATGAAGTCACAGTAATCTCTGGCCCGGCATTAATCTGGTCAACTGATCACTGCAATCCAAATACCGACAAGGACTTAGTTGAACTTGCACCGGGACAAGAGTGGAGTGTGAAAGTTGTGTGGATTGGAAAGCAAACTTCCACCGGATGCAAAGTTACAAACATGGCTGATGCCGGTGCTTATTGGGCACACGGCAGAAATTCCAGTCTTAATAGTGATGGCGTTAAGTTCGTAGTTCAGTAGTTAACTGAAATTAGACGTAGCGCTCAAGCAAACTAGCTTCGGCAACGCGAGACAAGTTTTCCCGAATCGCCCTAGCGCGAGTTTCACCAACGCCTTCAACATCGCGAAGTTCTTCAGCAGATGCGGACAGTAGGTGTTGCAAACTGCCAAAGTGTTGAATCAAGTTTTCAAATATTTGTTCTGGGAGTCTTGGTACCTTTGCAAGCAATCTGAATCCACGCGGATGCACTGTGTTATCCAGAGACTCGGTGTCACTTGGCAGTCCAATGACTTCAGCAATATTTGAAACATCCAATAGCGAGGCGGCATCAAGTTCAGCAATTCCATGCAGAATCACTTCGCCCTTATTGGCTTTTCGCCCTCCGGCTGGCATGTAATCACGAATGATGAAGCCAAGATCAGCAGCAGTTCCAGAAACTAATTCTTCAAGTTGGAGCGAAAGCAGACGGCCGTCAGTACCAAGTTCAACAACGTATGCGGAAATTTCATTTGAGATTCGGCGCACCATTTCATGGCGCTGAACCACAGTTGCCACATCACGAGTTGTCACCAAATCTTCAATTTCCATTGTGGAAAGCGATCCAGCAACTTCATC
>JBILBY010000118.1:0-3546 GCA_044353415.1 Candidatus Nanopelagicales bacterium
ACAGAGACCAGGGCGGGCGAACGCCGCGTTGGTTTAACTCCAGAAGGTGCTCAAAAGCTGATAAAGCTTGGGCTAACTGTGTCTATCCAAGAAGGTGCTGGACAGGCTTCGGGTTATCACGACGATGAATATAAAGCTGCCGGAGCATCTGTTGCTGGCATTTCTGCGATGAGTACCGCCGATGTGGTTGCCACTGTGCGCCCACTAGAAAATGCCGCAATTTCCCAGTTAAAGTCCGGCGCAATCACAATTTCCTTCCTGTCGCCAGCAAATGATGCCCAAACTATCAAGGCCCTAGCAGATAAAAAAGTAACGGCACTTTCCTTTGATGTGTTGCCACGTATTTCTCGCGCACAATCAATGGACGCGCTAACTTCGCAAGCACTTTGCGCTGGTTACCGCACTGTACTAATTGCGGCAGAACGTGCACCAAAATTCTTCCCGATGTTAATGACTGCAGCTGGAACAATTCCGGCGGCAAAAGTTTTAGTACTTGGCGCAGGTGTTGCTGGCCTTCAAGCAATGGCAACAGCAAAGCGTCTTGGTGCAATTGTCAGCGCTTATGACGTTCGTGCATCAAGTGCTGACGAAGTTAAGTCAATGGGCGCAACTTTCCTTGACCTTGGTCTGGATGAAGTTGAAGGCGCTGGCGGTTACGCACGTGAAATGACACCAGAGCGCGCAAAGGCTCAGCAAGATGCATTGAAGAAATTTATTTCGGCATCAGATGTTGTGATTACAACTGCAGCAGTTCCAGGCCGTAAAGCGCCGACATTGATCACAACAGACATGATGTCTGAAATGAAGCCAGGCGCAATCATTGTTGACTTAGCTGCTGAATCAGGTGGCAACGTTGATGGCAGCGTTGCCGGTCAAGATGTTGTTATTAATGTCCCAGGTGGATCAATTACTTTGATTGGTTGCAAAGATCTTGCTAGTCAGCTCGCAGTTCACGCCAGCAAGCTATACGCCCAAAACGTAGTTTCACTTTTGACTTTGATGACGGCTGAAGGTGTTGTCACACCTGATGAAGAAGATGAAGTCGTGCAAGGATCCGCAGTTGTATTCAACGGCGAGATTAGAAATGCAATGGCTCGCGAAGCCCTTAACTTACCTGCACTGGCAACTGGAAAGGGCGAATAGTCATGGATGCAATTGCACTGCTAACTATTTTCATACTTAGCATTTTTGTTGGTATTGAAGTTGTTTCAAAAGTCTCCGCAATCCTGCACACACCTCTTATGTCGGGCGCGAATGCGATCCACGGCGTTGTGTTGGTGGGCGCGATCTTGGTTACTGGCAAAGCAACTGACAATGTCCAGCTTTACCTTGGTTTAGTGGCTATTGTGCTGGCCTCGATCAATATGGTTGGTGGCTTTGTAGTTACAGACCGAATGTTGGAAATGTTTAAACCCAAGAAGGCTGAGAAGGAAGAGGTGTCCAAATGACACCTACATTGCTTCGCTTTTCAGAACAGACCGCTATCGTAACTCCAACTTGGGTGCGCCTAGCCGAACTACTTGCTGCAGTTTTATTCATCCTTGCGCTTAAGGGTTTGTCATCACCAAAGTCTGCGCGTCGTGGAAACTTACTTGGCGCTGCCGGCGCTGCAATTGCAACTGCAGTTGTGTTTTTCTATGGCCAGGAATATTACGGCGGCCCAGTTAAGCACTTGCCACAAATTTTGGGTGCTATCGCAATTGGTTCCATCATTGGTTGGGTTGCTGCACGTCGGGTTCAGATGACTCAGATGCCACAGATGGTTGCACTATTCAATGGTGTTGGTGGTGGCGCTGCCGCAGTTATCTCGGTAATTGAATTCCTGTCGGTTGAATCCGAGAGCATTCCAATTCTGACTGCAACAATCTTTACTGTTGTTGTAGGTTCAGTTTCCTTCACTGGATCGCTTTTGACTTATGCCAAGCTGCAAGAGTTAATGACTTCTCGTCCAGTTGTAATCCCACTTGGCCGTTTCATAACTATTGGTATCGCAGTTGCAACAATTGCTACTGCCGTATTGCTGATCGTTAATCCATCAAACACATTGCTCTGGTTGTTACTAAACCTTTCCTTAGTGCTTGGTATCTTGCTGGTGCTTCCTGTTGGTGGCGCTGATGTTCCAATCGTTATCTCGTTGCTTAACGCTTTCACTGGTTTGTCTGTTGCAGCTTCAGGTTACGTACTTGGCAACGTCCTATTGATTGTTGCTGGAACACTTGTTGGTGCATCCGGAACATTGCTAACCCGCATGATGGCAAAAGCAATGGGCCGACCACTAACAAATACTTTGTTCGGAGCATTCACTGCTAAGGCATCAACCTCAACAGCAAGCGCTGAAGATCGTCCAGTTAAGTCCGCATCCCCAGAAGACGTTGCAATCATGTTGGGTTACGCCCGCAAGGTCATCATCGTTCCGGGTTACGGTCTTGCAGTCGCGCAGGCACAGAACACAATTCGCGAGCTCGTTGAACTACTGGTTGCAAAGGGAATCGAAGTGGATTACGCAATTCACCCAGTTGCCGGTCGTATGCCAGGACACATGAACGTACTTCTTGCCGAAGCGAATGTGCCTTACGAGCAGCTAAAGGAAATGGATGAAATCAATCCAGAGTTCCCATCAACTGACGTTGCCTTAGTTGTTGGAGCTAATGACGTAGTTAACCCAGCGGCTCGCGATGACAAGACGGCACCTATCTATGGCATGCCAATCCTGAACGTTGATCAGGCCCAGCAGGTTGTATTCCTAAAGCGCTCAATGCGTCCAGGATTTGCTGGTATCGAGAACGAAGTCCTGTTTGATCCAAAGACTTCGCTACTTTTCGGTGATGCCAAGGACTCTTTGACCAAGGTTGTTAACTCGCTGAAAACCCTGTAGTTATTCACATTTAGGCGTGTTGAAATAAACACGGGGTAATCCCCTTATGTACCTGAGGAATCTGACTCGTTACGACATTCTTGTGAAGTATCAGGTCATCACGGGGGTGTTCCTGTAACGGGATAACGGTGTGTTTGGATGAGCTCAAGATTGGTACTGGTTGTCGAAGACGATGACCTCCTCCGCGAACTAATTGCTACCGCGCTTGAAGTTCGTGGCTATGCGGTTCAAACCGCTGCGACGATAGTCGAAGCTAAGCGACTCTTTCACGCCACTGATCCAGATGGTCTGGTCTTAGATGTTGATCTAGGTCCGGGTCCTAACGGTTTTGATTTTGCCCAAACAGCGCTCAAAGATGCACCAGGAACCGGCGTTGTCTTTTTGACACAACTCCCAGATCCAAGATTTGCAGTTGAAAATGAACAAGGACTACCTAACGGAATTGCCTATATTCGCAAGTCAGCTCTGGCTGACCTTAACGTTTTGTATGACGCATTAGATGTTGCAATGCGTGGGGAAGTAACACCACTACATCGACATGACCTTGACAAATCTCGTCCATTTGCAGCACTCACTGTAAAACAGATTGAAGTACTTCATCTAATGTCACAGGGTAAATCAAATTCCCAAATTGCAACGGCGCGGGGAACTTCACTTAAAGCTACGGAAGA
>JBILBY010000119.1:0-3494 GCA_044353415.1 Candidatus Nanopelagicales bacterium
GAAACTAACCAGGACTTGATTGCTGGATACGCAAAGAGTCTTTGGAATGCATTCGGCGGTCCGATCGGTTCACTATTTGTAAACACCTTCTTCTTATTCGTTTACATCTTTCCGCTCTCGGGATTGTTTACTGGTCATGTACCACTCGCTCTCCTAGCTCTAATGAGTGGCATTGTGGGTCGCCTAGTTAGCGCAAAAACTTCAAGTGGCAGATTGTTGCCCGATTCCTTGCTTCATCCAATATCAATCCTGGCTTTTAGTCTGCTCAACTTAGTTTCTTGGTGGCGACATCTAATGGGAACTAACACTTGGAAATCCAGGGACCTAAAGTAGGGCTGTGGCAAACATCATCGTTATCGGCGCCGGCATGGGTGGCATGGCTTGTGCGGCCAGACTTGCCAGCAAAGGTCACTCCGTCCAAGTTCTGGAACATAACGAAACCTGGGGCGGCAAACTCGGTTCTGTCGAACATGACGGCTACAAGTTTGATACAGGGCCAAGTCTGTTAACACTTCCTGCGGTTTACCGAGATCTGTTTCTAAAAACTGGCGCAGCCCTGGAAGATTCCATCGAAATTGTCGATTTGGAAACCGCATTTCGATATCAGTTTGCTGATGGCACCATTTTGAAGATGCCCGGCACTGGGATTGGTCGGTGTGCTGAAGCGATCGGCGACAGCTTGGGCGGCAATAGCGCTGACCAATGGCGAGCGTTCATGCGACGAGCCGCTCAAATGTGGTCAGTTACTAGAAAACCGTTTTTGGAATCTGAACTCCATGGCTTAAAGAGTTTGCTGGCTTTGTCGTGGCGCCTAAATGATATTAAGACGATTGCTCCGACAAAAACCTTGCGTGACATGGCTAACCACTACTTGGACGATCCACGTTTGATTACCTTGGTTGATCGCTATGCCACTTACACCGGTTCAGATCCGCGGCAAGCACCAGCGGCACTTGCAACAGTTCCTTACATTGAGCAAATGTTTGGCGCCTATCACGTGAGCGGCGGACTTCGGGAACTTGGCCGAGCACTATTTGAGCGTGCTACCACCATTGGGGTGAAGTTTGAATTTGGTTGCACCGTGGCAAACATTGCAACTGAGCCCAAAGTTTCAGGCGTAACGCTTGCAGATGGCCGGTTTATCTCTGCCGACATTGTTGTGGCAAATGCAGATGCATCAAACGTTTACCACCACTTGCTAAGTCCATCCGCGCAACAACAAACCTCTTCAGCCAGGAAATCACTTACAAAGGCAACTCCGTCTCTTTCTGGCTTTGTGATTTTGCAAGCTATGTCAGGCAAAACTCCAGACTTTGAACACCACAACGTATTCTTTCCAGAAAACTACGACGATGAATTTGATTCAGTTTTTGGAATTGGCAAGAAGCCATCTCCCGTTGCCGATCCAACTATTTACATCTGCTCCCCTAACGACGCAAAGATGACACCAGCTGGAAACGAATCTTGGTTTATGTTGATTAATGCGCCTCGTCACGATCCGGCTAATGGTGTTGACTGGTCAAATTCAGAACTTACGGCGTCGTACACCAATCAAATTCATTCTGCACTTTCAAAGCGCGGAATTGAAACCAGTGATCGAATCATCTGGCAGCAATCCATCACCCCGGCTGAACTCGAGCAAAACACTTTGGCACCAGGTGGGGCAATTTATGGCACATCAAGTAACGGCATGCGATCAGCATTCCTTCGTCCGGAGAATGTAACTAAAATTCCAAATCTTTATCTCGTTGGTGGTTCATCTCATCCTGGTGGCGGTCTACCGCTGGTGGGCATGTCAGCTGAGATCGTTGCAAGCCATATAGGTCGAGCCTGACTTCTATCTATTTCTTTAATTGCTTTCGATAAACCCGAAGCAGCATTGCAAAACTTATTAAGCCAAGAGCTATCCAAACTAAAGTTGCGATGTTGGCCAACTGGATGACTTTCTCAGGGAGCAAACCTGCCGCAAGCAGGAACATTACGCCAAGTGCAATCCGAGTTGGCTTCTCCGCAGGTGTAATGATTCCAACTTCGCGATATCCAATTCCACTCGCTTTAGCTCGCATGTATTCATGAATTAATGCGATCGAGATGGCAAGCACTGCTAGTTCAACGGGTGCACCTAACACAATCAATAAAATG
This sequence comes from Candidatus Nanopelagicales bacterium, assembly GCA_044353415.1. Lineage (GTDB taxonomy): Bacteria > Actinomycetota > Actinomycetes > S36-B12 > UBA5976 > UBA5976. Next base: position 2,143 of record JBILBY010000119.1, read on the forward strand.
CCGATTCCGAAATCGATCAATCGATCCACAATTCCGTCTAAGAACGCACCCCAAGAACTAGTTTTTGAAGTTCTAACAGCGACCATGCCATCAAAACTGTCGACTAATCCAACAACCAGCACGGTAATGCTGGCAAGGAAATAGTTTCGATTTGGCGACGATGCAAAATATATTGCAGCACCCATTAGTACTGGCCCAAATGCCGTAATCAGGTTTGGATTGAACTTGGTTAATGGCGTTGATAGGAAGAATGCGACCCGAAGCCAAACTCGAACCAAGCCCTTTGGACTCTGGGTGCCATGAAGCTGCGCCCAGGCGACCAAATACTCGGCAAACGTCATGTCACCATTGTTGTACCTAACCTAAAGTGCAAGAACTGGACCCAACCAATACCCTGAACTAGTGGGAATTAATCCGTTAGATGCCAACGATCTGCGAGTGCGCATTCAGGCAAGTCTTGATGCATTTGTGGCGGATCACAGATCGTTAATGGCAGCAGTTTCCCCGGATACCCTGCCCCTACTTGATTCACTTGAAGGACTTTTGGTTGGCGGCAAGCGGTTACGCCCAGCTTTTGCCTATTGGGGCTTTCAAGCCGCGGGTGGTCAGGATTCAGCTGAAGTTCTACGGGCCTGCGCAAGTTTAGAATTCCTGCAAGCCTGCGCACTGATCCATGACGATGTTATGGATGCAAGTGATACCCGACGCGGAAAACCGGCAATCCACAAACAGTTTGAAGCGCTACACAATTCAAATGACTGGAATGGTTCCGCCAAACTATTTGGTGAAGGCTCAGCTATTTTGGTTGGCGACTTGGCATTGTCGTGGGCCGACGAAATGTTGCTTACTAGCGGATTAAGTAATGATCAACTTCTTCGCGCTAAAACTATTTACGACATCATGCGAACTGAATTGATGAGCGGGCAGTACCTAGACCTGCTTGAGCAAGTGCGTGGTGGCATAACGCATGAACGAGCCGAAACTGTGATTCGTTTCAAGAGCGCAAAATACACAATCGAGCGACCTTTACATCTAGGCGCAGCAATTGCTGGCGCTAATCCAGAACTAAACCAAGTCTTAAGTGATTACGGATTGGCACTTGGCGAAGCGTTCCAGCTACGAGATGACTTGCTTGGAGTTTTTGGCGACAGTTCAGTAACTGGAAAACCAGCTGGAGATGACTTGCGCGAGGGTAAGCAAACAATGCTCATCGCTTTTGCTAACACAAATGCCAATGTTGAAGATAAGAAATATCTTTCTGAAAACCTAGGTGATCCAGATCTATCCAGCGATACCATCACAAAACTTCAGGGGATTCTTGTAAGTTGCGGTGCCCAAGAGTTTGTTGAGAA
>JBILBY010000120.1:0-3492 GCA_044353415.1 Candidatus Nanopelagicales bacterium
TTTCGTAAATTGGCACGGTTACACATCCGGCGTACCAGATTGCGTAATCTGCCACAGTCCATTCGTATCTAGTGCGAGACAGAATTGCGATGCGGTCTCCTGCATTTAGTCCCTCAGCGATTAAGCCTTTGGCAACGCTGCGCACTTGTTCCCGGAATTGCGCTGCAGTAATAGTGCTCCACTCATCATCAGTTTGAATGGCCACTGATGGGAATTGCGGATTTCGGGCAAACAGGTCTTCAATTTGATCAGTTACGTTTCCACTTGAAACCGGTGGAATATTCGCTGGTACAGACAATTCGCGCACTTTGGCACCTTTCCATAAAAAGCCTTAAGAGAGGGTAACCCAGGAAATCTAAATCTGGTCCCGAAACCACTAAAACTGACCATTTTCCAGGGCGGTAATTGCTGATACCGCTGGCGTTGGCTACCGTAAGGGTGTGTCTGAAAGCGATAAGTTCTACAAGTTTCTGAAAAAGGTTGCCATTGGCCCGGCAATCGAAGTCGCTTTTCACCCTTGGGTTGAAGGTCTAGAGAATATTCCAGAGACCGGCTCAGCTATTTTGGCGAGTAATCACCTGTCTTTTTCTGACTCAATCTTTTTACCAATCGCAGTGCCGCGAAAAATCACATTCATGGCCAAGAGTGAATACTTCGAAGGCCCTGGCATTAGAGGCAAAGCAACTGCAGCATTCTTCCGAGGCGCCGGCCAAGTACCAGTTGATCGCACTGGTGGCAATGCCAGCACAGCTGCAATCAGTACTGGTGTTCGCCTGCTAAGCGAAGGACACTTGCTGGGAATTTATCCAGAAGGAACTAGATCATCAGACGGTCGGCTATACCGAGGTAAAACTGGGGTAGCACGTATGGCACTGGAGGCGAGAGTTCCGGTAATTCCAGTTGCGATGATTAACACCGAGATGGTGCAACCAATTGGAAAGTCGCGTCCAAATTTTGGTGTTGAAGTTGGAATTCGAATTGGTGAACCACTTGATTTCTCGCGCTATTACGGAATGGAAGATGATCGCTTCGTCTTACGTTCATTGACGGATGAAATCATGTACCGAATTATGGATTTGTCGGGACAAGAGTATGTCGATAAATACGCATCACGATCCAAGCGTCCTGAATAAGCCTTAACTGATTAGTGACTTAACAGTTTTCCCTTAGGCTGACCGATGTCGCTTAACAAAGTGTTAAACCACGACTGCTCAGTATTAAACGGTTTTGCACCTGCAACTCGATCAAATTCACAGGCCCGAATCACATTTGCCTGATCTTCATCTTGTCCAACAAGTCCACTAATTCCGTCTAGCGCAGATCGAACTGCGACAACGGCGCACTCTCTAATCAGCGCTTGATCCTTTTTATTTGCTGGAGCTGAGCGCGAGTAGTAACCACTCTTTTGAACCAAAACTTTTTCCGCACCGATCATCGGAGCGAATTGATCTGCAAACCAAGCGCCCGGGTTAATCTTGTCGATCTTCACGTGCCCAAATGGATCTAGCGGAATTTCTTCGCCACGGCTTTTCATTTCGGCAACTATCGAATCCACGCCAGCGCCTTCAGACAAAAATATGTTGACGTTTCCAACTTCATGCATAACGGAGCTAAGACGCTTTGCTTCGGAAGCTAAATCAATTTCTAACTCTGGAACATAGACCGCATGGACTTCACGATTTTGCCTTGCCACACCTAATTCAGGTAACCATTTCATGTCATCGAGCAAGCCGCGATAGGCAACTGCAGTTGCGGCTGTTAACCAACCGCAATGGCGTCCCATAACCTCATGCACAATCAACATCTTGGTATTTGAGCTGTGCTCGGAAACTATGTTGCTGAAATGGTGAGCACTTTCGTCAGCGGCAGTCCAGGCACCAAGTGATTGTGCGATGGGGTAGACATCGTTATCAATTGTCTTTGGTAAGCCAACAACGCCAAGTCCGTAATTGTTCTTAGCTAAAAACGCTGCTAAATCGGCTGCTGCTGTATTGGTATCGTCGCCCCCAATTGTGTGCAGAACATCAACACCGTCCGCGATTAATTGATCGGCCGCCACTTGTTGTGGGTCTTGGCCCGGGGCAACCAAACCGCGTTTTACGCAGTCTTCAATATTGGTTAACTTGACCCGGGAGTTACCAATTGGGCTGCCACCAAATGCCTGCAACAGATGGGCTTGGTTGCGAATTTCGGGCGTGATTTTGATTGAATCGCCCAACAAAAGTCCGCGATAACCATTGCGATAAGCAATGATTTCAACCTCTGGTGCCACTTTGGAGTATTCCTCAATCAGTGCACCAACAGCCGAAGATAGACATGGAGCTAGTCCACCCGCAGTTAGCAGTGCAACTTTTTTGATTGGCATATGGCAATTCTAGTCGTGGGCTAGTAGCGCAATGGGATTTGCAGATTTAGTGAACCGCCAGAATCGCCACTAATCTAGGGATGTGAGTGAGATTTCTTGGCCTAATCTGCCAGCAGCCCAGCAACCAACTTGGCCAACTGCTGAGGGACTTGCCCATGCCCAGCAAATTTTGGCGACATTGCCACCACTAGTTTTCGCTGGCGAATGCGATGAACTTAAATCTCGACTGGCAGCTGCCACTAATGGCGATGCTTTTGTCTTGATGGGCGGGGATTGTGCCGAGACCTTTGTGGCTAATACTGCCGACTCAATTCGGGCTCGCTTGAAGACTGTTCTTCAAATGGCAATCGTTTTGACTTATGGCGCGTCAATGCCGGTTGTAAAGATCGGTCGTATCGCCGGCCAGTACGGCAAGCCGCGCAGTTCATCTGAAGAAACCATCGATGGGGTTAGCCTGCCGTCATACCGCGGTGATGCAGTAAATGGACTTGAGTTCACCAAAGAATCCCGCGAACCAGATCCGATGCGATTGGTTCAGACTTACCATGCAAGTGCCGCCACTTTGAATTTAGTGCGCGCCTTTACGCAAGGTGGGTACGCAGATTTACGTCAGGTTCATTCTTGGAACCAAGACTTTGTTAGTGAATCAACACCTGGTAAGCGCTACGAGGAAATGGCAGCAGAGATTGATCGCGCCCTTTCATTCATGACGGCATGTGGCGCGGATCCTGAGGAATTCAAGCGCGCTGATTTCTACGCCAGCCACGAGGCCTTGTTATTGGATTACGAGAAGCCACTAACGCGAGTCGATTCTCGAACTGGAAATCTTTATGACGTATCTGGCCACTTTGTTTGGGTTGGCGAGAGAACTCGCGAACTTGATGGCGCGCATATTGATTTCGTTTCTAAAATCAAGAATCCAATTGGTGTCAAGATCGGGCCAAAAACAACCGAGGCTGACATCTTGGGACTTCTGGAAAAGCTGAATCCAGAAAAGATTCCAGGACGTTTGATGTTCATAACCCGAATGGGTGCTGGCAATATCAGAAATGTTCTGCCGAAGCTTGTTGCTGCGGTGCAAAAAACAGATCATCCAGTTCTATGGGTTTGCGATCCGATGCATGGCA
>JBILBY010000121.1:0-3486 GCA_044353415.1 Candidatus Nanopelagicales bacterium
GAATTGGCCCGTAAAGGTTTGTCAGTAATTGTCGTTGACAAAGCTGCAGCGCCTGGACTTGGCTCCACGAGTTCATCCAGCGCTGTGATTCGTTTTAACTATTCAACTTATGACGCAGTCGCACTTTCCTGGGAAGCATTTCAATGTTGGAAGAACTGGCGCACGCATTTGAATGCGTCGGCAGATGAAGTTCTTGCAGAAGTTCGCAACATTGGTGTGCTGATGGTTAAAGTACCAGTTGTTTCAATTCCACTGACTAAAGAATTATTCACTGCAGTTGGTATCGAACATGAAGTTGTGGGTGCTGATCGAATGCAAGAAATTGTGCCTGGCATAGATGCCGGTAAATATTGGCCACCAAAGAAAATCGATGATGATGAGTTTTGGGAAGATGCCAACGAAACTATTGAAGCTATGTACACCCCAGAAGGTGGGTATGTAAATGATCCATTGTTGGCCACAGTTAATTTAGCTAACGCTGCAATGCGGTTAGGTGTCGAGTTTAAGTTCAAGCGCGAAATTACTGAGATCCTTACTGCTGATGGTCGCATTTGTGGTGTTGAACTAAATGATGGGGAACAAATCGAAAGCCCTGTTGTGGTTAACGTCGCTGGTCCTTGGGCAAGTCGAATCAATGATTTAGCGGGAGTAGGTTCAGACTTCACAGTTTCGGTTCGCCCAATGCGACAAGAAGTTCATCATGTTGCTGCGCCAGAACAATTCGATAACAACCCAATCATTGGCGACTTAGATTTAGGCGTTTACATTCGACCAGAATCAGGCCATGCTTTTTTAGTTGGGGGGACTGAACCTGAGTGTGATGAGTTCCAATGGGTTGATGATCCTGACAATGTGAACATGGTTCGTACTCAAGAGTTATTCGATGCCCAAGTTACCCGCGCTGCCCGCCGGTTACCAGACCTGAAAGTGCCATCAAGTGCCAGCGGAGTTGTTGGTGTCTATGACGTGTCATCAGACTGGACCCCGATTTATGACAAGAGCGAATTACCTGGTTTTTACATGGCAATTGGCAGTAGCGGCAATCAGTTCAAGAATGCTCCAACTGCAGGACGATTAATGGCTACCTTAATTACTGCTGTCGAAGCCGGTCATGACCATGACGCTGACCCAGTTGTTTACCGAACTGAGCACACAAAACAAGAAATTAACTTAGGAACTTTTTCACGCAAGCGGGCATTGAATGAAAATTCATCTGGCACCGTGATGGGCTAGTTGTTTAAAGCTTCGATCGCGCCTTTGCGAGTTACTGCCAAACCAAGTTCAGTCAAAGCAACAGTTGCCTCACCCATAGTGCTTTGCGCGCCAGCTGCAGCGCCCAGTTGTTGGCCGCTCAAATTGCGATGATGAATAGATTCCATAATCACCGCAAGCTTGAAACAAGCAAGCGCCACACATTCATCTAAGTGTGAAATGTCCAGGCCAGTTTGGGAAACATATCGATCCAAGACTTGTTGGCGAGACCAGAAACCCAGGCCGCTTGTGACATCTTCAGCCACCGGAATCTTTTTGCGCAAAGTATCGGTAGCTTGACTCCAATAGACCAAGGAAATTGCTAGGTCTGAAATTGGATCTCCGAGTGTCGACATTTCCCAATCCAGAACTGAAACTATCTCGCTCTTGTCGCGCCCAAGGATTACATTGTCGATTCGATAATCACCGTGCACGATTGATGTAGGTAGAGATTCGGGAACTTTTGTAATCGCAGTTTCCAGCCAAGCGTGCAGGGTTTCAATTTCAGGTAACTCACGAGTCTTTGTGATCTGCCATTGTTCACCCCAACGCTTTACTTGACGCTGTAAGTAACCAGCCGGTTTGCCAAGTTGATCTAAACCAGCAGCAGCGGGATCAACCGCATGCAACCGTGCCAAAGTGTCTACAAGTTCCTGCGAAATTTCACCAGCTTGTGTAGCGGAAAGACTTGATGCAGTTTGCGCTGATTCAATGACTCGACCATCAATAAAATCCATCATCATGAATTTGGCACCAATAACGGATTCATCTTCGCAATACCCGCGGGTTGTTGGTGTTGGGAAAGCAACTTTGTTCAGTCCAGAAAGCACTCGAAATTCTCGACCCATGTCATGTGCTGAGGGCATGATGTGTCCAAGTGGTGGCCTTCGCAATACCCAACTGGAACCGCTGGCATCAGTGAGCTGGTAAGAAATGTTGGAGCGGCCGCCTGCTAGCAATGTGGCTTGCAAGGCAGCACTTGCATCGAAGCCAGCGACGTTGTCTTGCATCCAATTGGAAAGCGAAGCTAATCGTAATCCCGGTGGATCGGAAACTTGTGTCACGCCCAGTCTCCAGGCAACTTGCCTGCCTGTGAATGGCGAACGGAACGACGCGAGATTGACCAGCGATGAACTTCGGAAGGACCGTCATAAATTCGGAATGGTCGGATGTCACGGAAAATGTGAGCGATAGGTAATTCACTTGATGTTCCCTTGGCGCCACAAAGTTGCATCGATCGATCCACAATTCTAAAAGTTGCTTCAGCAACAAATGTCTTTGCAATTGAAGTTTCGGCGCGGGCTGGCAGGCCTTGATCCAAAACCCAAGCTGCGCGATGGATTAGCGCTCGGCAAGCTGCGATATCAATTTCATTGTCGGCAATCATTTGTTGTGCCATGCCAAGGGATGCCAATTCGGTGCCAAACATTGGGCGATTGGCTGCGTAATCAACTGCTGATTCATGGGCTCTACGCGCCGCGCCAAGCCAACGCATACAGTGCGTTAAGCGTGCAGGACCAAGGCGAACTTGGGCGTTAACAAAACCTTCATCAACTTGTCCAAGCACCGCATCACTTGAAACTTCACAATTGTTAAAGTCAACAACTCCGTGGCCACCAGTAAACGCACTATCTAATGTGTCCAGGCTGCGAACTACTGTCATACCTGGGTTATCCGCATCAACAAGGAACATAGTTGCGCCACTTGAAGTTTTCGCCATCACAATTGAAAAGTTAGACCCGTCAGCACCGGTGATTAACCACTTATTGCCATTAATGACCCAACCATTGCCAGTTTTCTCAGCGCTAGTTGAAAGTAAGTTTGGATCTGCGCCAGCACCCGGACTTGGCTCGGTCATGGCAAATGATGATCTGATTTCACCACGAGAAAGTGGAGCCAGGTATTTTGCGCGCTGATCAGGTGTTGCGATTTTGTTTAGCAACAAAATGTTGCCTTCATCTGGAGCAGCACAGTTAAGTGCAGTTGGGCCAAGCAAACTGCGGCCACTTTCTTCCAGGATTACCGCTTGGGCTACGTGATTAAATCCGTGGCCACCAAATTCTTTTGGCGCAGTGGGAGCAAAAACTTTTGCAGCTCGAGCCTTGTCTTGCAGTGTTACGCGCAGGTCAGGATTGATTCCATGTGAGTCCGGATTTAGTTCTGGCTCATGCTGGATAACTTCAGTGTTAATAAAGTTGCGAACTCGCAATGCAAATTCTTTAACCTGCGGATCTT
>JBILBY010000122.1:0-3451 GCA_044353415.1 Candidatus Nanopelagicales bacterium
GTCGGCAGATCCCCGCGACTTCAGTCGGGCTTTAGTTAGGCAATCCCAGAGTTTGAAAGTGAATACCGAAAGTGTGTCTGCGCTTTACGCTGATCAAGAGTTGGCTGCTGGATTCACGGCAGCTCGAGTTTTAGGGTTTTCAGAATTGTGGCCAAGTAATGCGCGTGCAACCCAATATCTAACCGACAATCTTTTTCTACTAAATGAATATCTAGGTGCTGTTAGCATTCAAGCTTCTGAGCGAATTACAACTCCTGAAGAGAGTTCAGAAATTCCGATCACGATAGTTAATGAAAGTGACAAGTCCGTATCAGTCAGTGTTTCTCTGACTAGTAATGCGGCTTCTAGATTCACCGCCGAATCTAGCGGCCTGATCCAAGTAGATAGCGGGCAACGAATTACAGTTCCGGTCGCCGTTACTTTGGTGGGTGCAGGTGTTGTTGATGTGCAAGCACAGTTGATAGCGCCAAATGGCGAGCGGTTTGGTGAGGTGGAAAATATCCAAATCTCTTCAGCTGCTTACAGTCAGTTCGCCCGTACTCTGGTGTGGGGAGCCTTTGGTTTATTGGTTCTGCTAGCTCTAAGCAATTTTGTTAAACGAAGAAAAGATAAGCGTTCATTAAAAGCTCCGGCGCGCTAGTTTACGAACAGGTGGTTTGAGAACACAGTGTCATCATTTATCGGACAAACATCTGGGATGGCCGCTGGCACGCTTGCTAGCCGGATTACCGGTGTTTTCCGAGACATTGCATTAGTTGCTGCCATTGGTACTGGGGTCTTCTCCGATACATATTCAGTCGCTAACAGCATTCCCAATATCATTTACATTCTGATTGCAGGCGGCGCAATCAATGCAGTCTTTATTCCGGCACTTGTTCGTCACATGGAAGATGATGAAGATCAAGGCAAGCAGTTCACCGATCAACTACTGACACTTGTTGGATTGGTGCTTTTCGGAATCGTCATACTTACTGTATTAATTGCAGGATTGATTGTGCATTTGTATGCAACTCGGCTTTGGTCTCCCCAAGAGTTTGATGTTGCAACGATGTTTGCACGCTGGTGTCTGCCACAAATTTTCTTTTACGGTATCTACACGTTAGCCTCCCAGATTTTGAATTCACGCAATTCATTTTCACTTCCTATGTATGCACCAATTGTCAACAACGTAATTGTGATTGCTACCGCAGCAATCTTTATATCGTTGATGTCTGCAGTGCCTACTGCCAGCTCAGTAACATCGGCACAAATTAATTTGCTTGGATTTGGAACAACCCTTGGAGTAATGGCGCAAGCGATGATATTGATTCCTGCGCTTCGCAAAGCCGGATATAGCTTCCGACCTAACTTTAAATTCAAGAATGTAGGTAACGGCAAAGTTGGAAATCTTGCTAAGTGGACTATTGGTTTTGTATTGGTGAATCAAGTAACTTTCTTGATGGTCTCGAATTTAACAACGCTGGCAAACGTCTTGGTTGCTGGTAATCCAGACACTGTTGCCGTTGGGTTCACTTCATATCAAAAAGGGCAGCTCATGATGATGCTGCCGCATTCAATCATCACGGTTTCAGTAATAACTGCCTTGTTGCCTCGACTAAGTAGACAGGCGCACGATAAAGATTTGTCAGCATTCGGTGGCGAACTTTCGGCATCGTTGCGATTAGTGACTGCGCTCATAATTCCAAGCGCAGTGTTTTTGCTCGCGGCGGGACCATGGATTGGCGCACTGCTTTACGGTTACGGCGCATCATCAACAGCCCAGGGTGCGGCATTAGGTGCCGTCGCTTCAATGTTTGCGCTAGGCCTGCCGGCATTTTCGCTGTTCTATGTTTTGCTGCGCAGCTATTACGCCCAGGAAAATACCAAGACCCCATTCATGATCAATCTTGGTTTTAATGCGCTGCACATACTTATTGGTTTTGCCCTCTTTAGCCTTCTGCCAGATGGGTTACAAGTCGCCGGTTTGGCTTTGGGTTACTCACTTTCGTATGTCATTACCTGTGGGTTAACTTGGCACCGGGTTGGAAAGCGAGTGCCGGAGATACGAAAGAATGGCCACTTCAGGCTGATGGTGCGCGTTGTGTCTTCCAGTCTGCTGTCTGCGCTAGTTGCATATGTTTTAGTTAGGCTCACCATTACTAATCAGACAGAACTATCTGCGCTTCGGCTTGGCTTGGCTATTGGAGTCTTTGCAACTTCCTTCTCGCTGATCTATTTAGGGTTAGCAAAAGTGTTGCGAATATCTGAAGTATTAGCAGTCCTGGCGTTAGTTCGCAGAAAATAGACAACTAAACTTCAATCATGAGTGACTCCAACGACCGTATCTTTGATGGTCGCTACTCACTCGATGTGCAAATCTCTAGTTCGTTAAGTTCTCCGATTTGGCGCGCGATGGACCAGTCGTTAAAGCGCTGGGTTACTTTGATTCTTCTGCCTACTTCAGATCTACGCGGAGTTAAATTACTCCAAGAGTGTCAGCAAGCGGCGGTTAACGATCGTCGCGATGTGGTTTCGATTTTGGATGTAGTCCCAGATGGAAAAATCTCGACTGGTAATGATTCACCTTCGCAAGATCGCTACGTCGGAATCGTGACTGAATGGCTAGATGGTGAGACGCTAGATCGACTTTTGATTAGACGTGGTGAAGTTCTGCCCGTAGAGCAAGCGCTGCGACAGCTCGGCATTATTTCCAACACATTGATGCATGCACATTCTTTAAACGTATTTCATCGTCGGCTTCGCCCACATAACGTTATTTTCTCGCAAGGCCAAGAGGTACGACTAACAGGTTTTGGAGTTGATTCCGCGCTATTGGGTCCAGATTCGATGGACGGCGTTTCCCAAGACATTAAGGGTGTTGGGCAATTACTTTTCGTAATGATCACCGGCATGTGGCCACTCGGAAGCGTTGATTCACTTCCAGCCGCACTTAGTGATGGTGGCTCGGGATTAGTACTACCAAGCCAGGTCCACGGTGGTGTTAGCAACTACATTGATCGGCTTTACCAACGAACCCAAGACGGAACTTACACATCAATGCGCCAGCTACTTGATGCGTTGTCAGTTGGTGAAGTCGAGGAGTCTGAAAGTTTGCAGAGCAGAGTTTCGCGCCTCACAGCAAATTCCGTGACTTGGGCACCGCAACAATCCTCACAATCAAGTCGAGTCCGCGCTTCAGTTATCGCCGGTCTTTCGGTTTTAGTCTTTGGCTGGATTGGTTGGCAACTGCTAACCAGTAACTTCCAAAAATCTGAATCGCCAGTTGCCATTTTGGCGGGGCCACTACCGAGCGTTGAGGTCTCACAGGCTACGGGCGAGTTATCTGAAGTTGCAACGGTGACAAGTTACGACCCGTTGGGCGATAACGACGAAAATGCCGACCAAGTTCTGCTTTCCGTTGATTCAGATCCTGAAACTGCCTGGACTACTGCCAGTTATAACAAAGCTGATA
>JBILBY010000123.1:0-3441 GCA_044353415.1 Candidatus Nanopelagicales bacterium
TATCTGGCGAGTTATCGTCAGCAATCAGGATGTGGACATCAGGCTCAGCATGTCTAATGCCAGAAATAATAACCGGCAGACTTTCCCGTTCGTTATATGTTGGGACGATCACCAAAACTTTACCCAGATCGCGAACCGCCATTACTCAATAATAGGCCCTGAAATCTAGAGATGGGTTATCGGCACGACCTACTTAAATCTAGTCGGTAAATTCTTTCGGGAAGCGAACAGTAAAAACATCACGCTAATGACGAGTCCCCAATATGGATATTTAGTGCTGAATGTTTTCTCGCTAATGAGTGGAGCTTCGCCCGTAACAATCGCTGACTCAAACTGCTTAGTTTTATCTGTCACCGATCCGTCATTTTGGATTAATCCTGAGATTCCTGAAGTGCTAGCAACTAGGAATGCGCGCTGAGTTTCGATGGCTCGGAATCTGGTTATCGCAAATTGCTGTTCTGGTTGCGTCGTATTGCCATACGTAGCGTTATTGGTTTGAACAGTAATGACTTGAGCGCCGGCGTTAATAGTGTCGTAAATGTGATTGGCGTAAGCAACTTCGAAGCAAATGACGTCACCAATCTGTGCACCAGAAACATCAAAGACTCCTTGCCCCTCCCCTGGGACAAAATCATTTGGGATTTGATCAAAACGCGTAATCCACTTTGCCAAAACATCGCGCAGTGGAACGTATTCTCCGAATGGCACCAAATGATTCTTTGAATAGATCTGTGATGGTCCGTTACCTGTCCACATAATTCCAGAATTGGTTGGTCCCTCGCCTTCGGATCCAGAGCTGTACCAGGTGGTCGCACCAATCAAGATCGGCGCCGCACTGCGACTTGCCAATTCACTTATGGCTTCGGCCGCAATACCTGGCACCAATGGATCAATGTCAGTGCCACTCTCGGGCCAAACAATTAGATCGGGTTCTGGAATCAAACCAGATTCAATCTCAGCCAATAATTGCTCAGTGGTTCTTAGGTGATTGTTAAGTACGGCTGCACGTTGGGCGCTTAGTTCATTGCCCACGCGTGGAACGTTACCTTGAATCGCTGCTAACTGAACTGAGTCATTGGAATTGAAGCTACTCACGCTTGCTGAGCAAATTGAAATGAATAGCAAGAGCATTAACGCACTGAACGAGCGGAACTTAACAAACTTCACCGCTATGGCAGCACATACGACCACTACCCCACTGACGAGCGACTGACCGCCAATCGTTGAAAGAGCGACTAGAGGTCCATCTACTTGGCTATACGCCAACAAGCCCCACGGAAAGCCACCCCAAGGCCAGCTGGCTCGGATTGCCTCCAAAACAATGACTAAGGCAGCGGGCTGTAAATAAAACCACTTGGATTTCGAGTCAACTGGAAGTAGCGCAAATAGCATCCAAGGCAGCGTGCAAAGAATGACTAATCCAAACCAAGCATCATTGCCGAGAACGCTAACCCACTGCACATGAAATGCAAAGAATGTTAAAGCAAAAGCCAAAGTTAGTTTAAGTCGAGTTTTACGTGGCTTTGAATCCAAGCAAAGCAGCAGGATTGCCATGCCAACGACGCTCGCCCACCAATGTCCTGGATAAAACGACCATGCAACAATTGCGCCGGCGAAAATGGAGGCTAGGAATCGCATAAAAACTTAAAGGACTACAAGCTCGCGTGTGGTGTTGTTTGCACTCTTAATTCCATCGGCGGTACAAGTAACGATGTCTTCGATACGAGCGCCGTACTTACCAGCAAAGTAGAACCCAGGTTCAATTGAGAAAGCATGACCTGGAACCAACAAAGATTTATTGCCCACAACTATGTAAGGTTCTTCGTGTGTCTCCATACCGATGCCATGTCCAGTGCGATGGATGAATTGCTCACCTAAACCAGCTGACTCAAGCACGCTTCGGGCTGCAGCATCTACTGACTCACAACTAACGCCTGGTCGGGCATGTAACCGAGCAGCTTCTTGGGCTGCCATCAAAACGGCATAGAGCTCTAGATACTCCGCAGGAGGTTCGCCACAGACATACATGCGAGTGCAATCACTGCAGTAACCACTTGCCATAGTTCCACCAATGTCCACTACAACTGGTTCGCCTGCCTGGATGACACGATCCGATAGTTCGTGATGCGGACTGGCACCATTTGGTCCACTAGCTACGATCACAAAATCAACAGTTACGTGACCGGCTGCAAGAATTGCTTCAGCAATGTCCTTACCAACTTCACGCTCAGTACGTCCTGGCCGCAACCACTTGTGCATGTTCATGTGCACTTGATCAATGGCAGCCCCGGCTTCATGCAGGTAAGTAACTTCATCTGGGGTCTTTACTTCGCGAATGTCAGAAAGTAGTTTTCCGGCAAGTTCAACGTTGGTCCCGGATGCACCTTGAATTCCAAACGCTTTTTCAACCCACATCAAGTTATTCACCAATGGCCGTTGTGGCTGACCAACAGCTGACAACAATAGCGAATAAGGATTTTGAGTCTCTTGCCAATCCAATAGCTCGATGCCCATGTCAGGAACCTTGTGTGCCAATGCAGATGGCTTCTCAAGAGTTGGAACAATCATCCACGCTTCGCCAGTTGTGCGAACCGCCAGACAAGTAAGTCGTTCAAGCGGTAGCGCGTCATAACCAGTTAGATAGCGAAGGTCAGCCCCTGGCGTAACAAAGATGATGTCGTGTTCAGTTTGGGCTAATTGCTGAGCAACTCTGGCAATCCGTTCCTGATGCATTTTCGACATAAGGCTAGGCTACCCAATCAATATTCAAAGTCTTCAAGAATCTCTTGATCTGGCGTTCAATCCCCCAGGCATCATTAAGTTCCTGCAGGCTCTGCGAATCTTTGACTTTGATTGGTCGATCTAGTTTCTTGGGAAGCTTCGCAGAAGTCTTAACTCGAACTACCTTGCTAGCGGCTTTCATATAATCCTGGCTAGCTAGGAGGTTAGCTCGCACTGCTGGTGCCAACGAAATCTCTGGATTTTTAGCGGCCGCTATAAGTCCTGCCACATCCTGATGCTCGGTAATCAACTTTGCTGCAGTCTTCTCGCCAATTCCTTTTACGCCTGGCAAACCATCGGATGGATCTCCGCGCAACATTGAGAAATCCGCATATTGAGCTCCGTTAATCCCATAACGATCTACTAGGTAAGCGTCGTTGACAATTTCAAGTTTCTTAACACCTTTAGTAATCGAGATAATCCGAACATCAGTTTCGTCGCTGACTAACTGGAATAGATCTCGGTCTCCGGTCACTACGTCGCACGGTGCGCTGGATTTACTTACCAAGGCACCAAGGACGTCATCAGCTTCATGACCGACCTGACCTATTCGCGGTAAACCAATTGCATCCAGGATCATAGAGATAGCGCCAATTTGTGGTGACAGAGCATCAGGAATCACTTCGAACGCGGCATCTGGTTGATCAGAAACTTCTTCGT
>JBILBY010000124.1:0-3433 GCA_044353415.1 Candidatus Nanopelagicales bacterium
CCATGAGGACTTGAGCAATGATGCTGAAGACTAAGCCGAAAGCATCTGGCAGAGCTGCAGCTGCACCAAGTGAAACCAAGAACGGTGTAATCAGTAACCAGATCACAGTTCCTGCACTCAAGATAGCTGCGCGCATTGCCCAGGATAAGTTTCGCGAGACGGCGCCTTGTGGTCCCCAACCGAACCAGCCCCAAATCGCTGCAGATATGAAAACAAGCTGAAGTGACGCGCTTGCATAAAGGTCGTAATTGAAAAACAGCCAGCCGTAAAGCACTCCACTGAATCCATACCAAGGCCACATGATTCGTTTGCCGGTTGTGCCTAACCAGACACCTGTGGCTGATGCAATAACTGCTGTTAACTCAAGCAGGGTTACTTGATAGCCCAAAACTGTGAATAGAACAGTGCTAACCAATTCATTGATTTCTGAAAACATAGATTGCATTCCTCCTGCAATCCGCATTACCGGACTGGTTAAACGGTCGGTGTGATGATCAAAAGATCGGACACCCTCTCAGCCCACCTTGTTGTGAACTCCCGTGTCTTGCTACATCCACTGTATGTCATCTCTGCTATTCATGTGGGGTTGAAGCCAGCACTGATAAAGTCACTCAGGCAGGTAGTTTTGCCCGCGTAGCTCAGTGGATAGAGCGTCTGCCTCCGGAGCAGAAGGTCGAAGGTTCGATTCCTTTCGCGGGCACGTGAACGAGCAACGTCCAACTAGAGCCACATTTCTGGTCCGCCGCATCCTGGTATTTGGATTAGCGCTATTGGGTTTGATTATGATTTTAAGATTTGCTTCAGGAGCGATCTCGTCGCAGCCTATTGAAGGAACTTCAGCACCAATTCCAGTGCCGGTAGTAACTCCGGCATTTGATTGTGAAGCCAACTCGCCACTACCGCAAAGCTTTGTTGACGCTTGGACAACCGAGTTCCAACCGACAAGTTTCAATATGACAGTTGTTGATTTAGTTGAAGGTTGCACATATTCACTAGGCGATACCGCCGCAACTTTTCCAACTGCCTCAACGGGAAAGATTATTGTTGCCACTCGGGCACTTGAGATGGTTGCGGCAGGGACACTTGATTACGCAACGATCTATCCAGATTTAGATTTAATGATCACAGAATCAAACAATGATTCAGCCAATAGATTATTTCTTGCAATAAATGAAAATGCTGGAATCAATTCAGTAATTCAAGATTATTTGCTCACCTCTACGATGTCTGGCAGAACCTGGGGAATGATACAAACCAATTCAAGTGATCAGGCACTGCTGCTGAATCAAGTAGTTGGAACAGCTGAGAGCCCGCTGCCGGAAGCTCAACGGGTAATTCTGCGTGACTTAATGATCAGGGTAAATCCAGAGCAAGCCTGGGGAGCGGGAAGCACTGGTGGCATCCCTATTGAGTGGTCAGCTGCAGTGAAGAACGGCTGGTACTTGTCAGTAGAAGGGGATCAGCCACCGGTTGGGCTTTGGCGAGTAAATACAGTGGGTTATGTTTGGGATCAAAACAAATCTCCACGCTGGATCTTCACAGGATATTCAAATTCATGGCCAACCGAGGAAACAGGGGAATTGGCTTGGAGTTCGATAACTAAGCAGTTATCTGAAACATTAGGTGTTCGCTAAGACGCGTAAGGCTCCATCACGGGACACTGTTGTCCAGGTGCTACCAGGGGTTCAAAATGCCACCACTCATTTTCATATCGACGACACAGTCCATATAGGTAGCCATTTTTTTCTAACCAGGCTGCAGCTTTCTTTCCTTTAGTTCCACCAACTCCATAGTTAATGTCGATTGCAATTCCCCAAGGGTGATTGGATTTCTCCGGCGGCAAAACCCACTTACTAGCTTCTTCTGCAGAGCCATGTCGCTTGATCGCGCGCTGATACAACATCTCTTGCCGTTCAAGGCTTCGATAACCACTAGTTATTGCAAGGTTGTGACCCTTTTTCTTAGCTGCGGCTTTAGCCGCCTCATAGCGCGCTTTAAATTGGGGGTTCAGTTCAGTTGGATGCGTTTCGCCACGGACTATCGGTCCGGCACCAAGGGATCTTTCTTTTTTAGTGCAAGCACCTTCAGTTATCGCTCTGACTTTCCCCGTGGTTTTCTTGGCGCAATAGTCGATGACGGGAGCTTCGTTGGCAATGGCTGGAGCAGCTCCGATAAGAAGTGAGAAAACCACAGTCCCGATTGCAACCTTGAAGTTTTTGGCCCTCACAGATCTTGAGCCTACTTTAAATTTGAAACTAATTAGTGACTAAAAGAAAAACGGCAGTAACTCCATCTAGAAGTTACTGCCGTTCTCGTGTAGGTGATTAGTGAATTACGCCGTCAGGTGTTGTGCGCTCAAGAACCTTGCGCATTGCCGCAACCATACGATCCGCTTCTTCTTCAGTCATGATTAGCGGTGGTGAAAGCACTAAGTTATGTGCACAGTCGCGAACAATCACGCCTTCTTCACGACGAATTACATCTGGCAACATAGGTTGCAACATTGGAAGTGGTGTGCGGCTTTCCTTGTCAGTTACAAGTTCAACTGCATGCATCATTCCAACGAAGCGAACTTCACCGACAATTGGAAGATCCAAGAGAGTGCGCAAACCTTCATGCAGGTATTGACCCATTTTCTTGGCCTTTTCCAGCAGTCCTTCTTCTTCAATAATTTCAAGATTCTTCAGCGCAACTGCAGCAGCGGTTGGATGACCGTTGTAGGTGAAGCCCATTGGGAATCCGAAATCTTTTTCAAGTTCAGCTGCAACTGCATCCGTAGTTAGGACTGCGCCCAGCGGGATATATCCGGAGGTAATTCCTTTTGCAGTGATGATGATGTCTGGCTGGACATTGAAGTGCTGAGCCGCAAACCATTCGCCAACACGGCCATAGGCTGTTACAACTTCATCAAAAATCAGCAAGATGCCATGCTTGCGCAATACTGCTTCAACTCGTGGCCAGTAATCATCAGGTGGAACCAACATTCCGCCAACGCCCATGATCGGCTCACCAACCATTGCCGCGATTTTGTCAGCGCCGATACGAGCAATTGTTTCTTCAAGTTCGTTAATTAAGAAGTCAGTTGGATCTTGACCGTTGTACAGTTCTTGGCGGTATGGCCAAGGTGTAGTTAGATGCTGGACATGAGGCATGGTTGGTCCGAAGCCATCATGGTAAACATCAAATCCTGATAGTGAACCGCCACCATATGCGATGCCGTGGTAAGCCCGCTCACGAGCCAAGATCCAATCGCGACCCACTTCGCCTTTTCGGTGATGGAAGTAGCGCGCCATCTTGATTGCGGCCTCGTTACCTTCGGAACCACCGCTAGTGAAGTAAACATGGTTGATATTTTCAGGAGAAATCTCAACTAACTTGGCAGCTAACTTGATTGCTGGTTCATTACTGAATTCCCAAAAACTTGTGAAGTATT
>JBILBY010000125.1:0-3431 GCA_044353415.1 Candidatus Nanopelagicales bacterium
AACAATGTTGGAATTGTTGCAGAGTTTGATGCCCCTGAGGGTTACGTGCCAATCCGACCTGAACTTGAATTAGCCGGAGCCTGTCTCTTGACTGGCGCTTACATGGTCTGGATTCGGATCGTAAAAACGTTAGATGCCTGAGCTCCCTGACTTGATTCAAACTCCGTGCTTGGATCTACACTTAATTCCAATACCTGAATTACTTATGCTGCATGAAGATCCTGACAATGCTGAGCTTCTTTCGGATCGCGACTTTACTAATCCTCACAACGAACTGACTTACGAACACTCCGGTCCGCTGCGTTGGCGCGTGCCACAAGTAAAAGCGGATCCAAGCGCCAACGTTTGGTTTATTCGCTGGATCGTGCTTCGAGAGACCAAAGAAGTTGTTGGGTCAATTAGTTTTCATGCTCCACCAGATGAAACTGGAATGATTGAAATAGGTTTTGGCGTTTGTGAACCTTGTCGGAATCAAGGTTTTGGCAAAGAAGCATTGCTTGGCATGTGGTCTTGGGTTATCGATCAACCCAGAGTGTCGACACTGCGTTACACGGTGAGCGCGAACAATGCGCCATCTATGGCAATCATCAATTCACTTGGTTTTAGTCACGTTGGACAACAGATAGATGAAGAAGACGGGACAGAAGAGATCTTCGAAATGTCAGTAACCGAATTCCGGTCATGCTTGGTAAACGGTTTCTCCCCCAACAACAGTTCGTAGAACTGGAAGATCAATCACGTCATTTGGATTTACCTTCGAAGGATCTTCTTGCCACATGACTAAATCAGCTTTCATGCCCGGTGCCAGCATGCCTCGCTCGTTATCTGCGCCAACTGCAATTGCAGCATTGCGGGTATAGCCAGTTAGAGTCTCAGCTCCGGTTAACGCACGGGTTTTTCCAACTGGGCCGTCATAGGAAACGTCGTGCGCTCTGCGCATTTGTGCGGCAAACATTCCCATGCGCGGATCAAATGGAGCTACTGGCCAATCCGAGCCAAGAACTACAAGTGCTCCCGTACTCATGATGTCTCCAGTTCGCCAACCATGTCCGCATTGGGTTGTATCAAGACGTTGCGACCAAGGATCACTTAAGTCGTACTCAAGCCAACGCATATGAACTGGCTGCATAGATGCAGTCACTTTCAGCGGCTTAAATCTTGCGATGGTGTTATCCGGTGAAGTTTCAATGTGTTCAATGCGATGGCGACCATTTGAGCCACCAGGTAAGCCTTCATAAACATCAAGCACTTCGCGTACTGCTCGATCGCCAATTGCATGAGTAGCGATTCGGAAACCTGCGTCATGGAATTGCCGAGCTCGTTGGTGATACAGCGAAAGTTCTGGCCACATTGGCTCAGTGCCTTCCCCTTGTGAGTCTGGGTGTTCCAGCCAAGCGGTACCGGTATCAATTACGCCATCGAGCATGAACTTCACGCCATCGGCCTGCCAACGCAATCCCTTTACATTATGGGTTTGCATCATGGCTTCGACTTCTTCAATTGATGTATATGGATATACGAAGTGATGAAGCAGAATGCGCAACTTAAGGTTCGCTTGTTCTTCAAGTCCGCGCATGATGTTAACCGTGTCGAGATTTCCATCCATTAAATGAATTTCCGTTATACCAACGGCGTTCTGACGCCGAATTGCTTCGGCGTACCAATTCATTCGATCTGACTTAGTTGCAGATGGGGCGTGCTTAAGGACGACCTGCATTGCTGCCATTTCCTTTAGTTCACCAGTTGGTTTTTCATTCTCGTCAACGACAACAATCGAGTTATCAGCAACTCGCATTGGGCCAGTTAAGTTTGCAATCTTCATCGCGTCGGCATTCACCATGCCCGTGTGAACATCTAGTGTGTACAAAAACATCGGGCCATCGCCAGCAGCTTCGTCGAGCAAACTGTGATGGTACGGACCCCCGATTGCTGAGTACTCAAGCGCAAAACCCATAAGCCACTTGCCCGGACCAATTCGCTTTCGCTCAGCTGCAATTGCAGCTCGCAAGTCAGCAAGATTAGAAATCCGATCGAGATCTAAACCTTGGGCGAACTCGGCGCCGTGGAACAAATGTTGATGACCATCCACAATTCCAGGTGTAATCGCCTTGCCGTGTGCATCAACTGTTTCAGTATTCGCATCACAAGCTTCCCGAACTTGATCATCGCTGCCGATAGCAACAATGTGATCGCCAGACCACGCGATTGCCGATGCCGTTGGAGCATCTGGGTTCTGGGTATTTATCTGGGCATTAAAGATTGCTTGATTGGCAGCCACTGGCACTCCTGATGATGGGACTAATCGCAACCTTAATAGAACAGCCCAGTACATTAGTGGCTATGACTGTACATATTGGTGCCAATAAAGGTGACATTGCTGAAACCATCCTGCTGCCCGGAGATCCTCTGCGTGCCAAGTGGGTTGCGGAAAACATGCTTGAAGGTGCGGTCCAATACAACTCAGTACGCAACATGTTCGGCTACACCGGAACTTACAAAGGCAATCGGGTTTCAGTCCAAGGCACCGGCATGGGAATCCCTTCGATTTCGATTTACGTTACGGAATTGTTCAAAGATTTTGATATACAGACAGCAATTCGGATCGGAACCTGTGGTGGTTTAGGTAAGACTCAGCTGCGCGATGTAATCATCGGAATGGCAGCATCAACTGACTCGGGAACTAATCGTCGCGCTACTGGCGGTCTAGATTTCGCTCCGATTGCAAACTATGACTTGTTGAAGGCTGCAGTCGATGCTGCTGCTGCGCACGGCGTGACTTATCACGTCGGTGGTATTGCTTCCATGGATTTGTTCTATGACGACAGCAATGCGCTAGATGTTCTTGAAGCTCACGGCGTACTTGGTGTTGAGATGGAAGCCAGCGGCCTCTACACAATTGCAGCTAAGTACGGTCGTCGTGCGTTAGCTATTTGCACCGTCAGCGACATGATTCGCACTCACGAGAAAACTTCATCGGAAGAACGTGAAACTGGATTTAAAGCAATGGTTGAAGTTGCACTTGAAGCAGCGTTTGCTTAACGGTTAACAAATTCTTGGAACTCTTCTGGAGTTCCTTTGAATACGTTTAAGTCAGTGGTGCTCGATGGCACTGCGCTTACTTTGCCATCAGCTGTGAACTGCCAAATTAACCAATCGTTATTCCAGATCCGCATTTCTTTTGGATCAGTGCCAAGCTTTGGTCCCCACTTAGCGAGCCAGAGTGGATAACGAGATAAATCTGTTGCACCGGCATCTTGCAGTCTGGCGATGAATGTTCCATTGGTGTAAATAATTGGGGTGCGACCTGTGAGGGCTTCGGCTTCGACCAAGAAAGCACTGGTCCACTTAGCCAATCTTTGAATGGTCCAGCCACAAGGAAGTTCTTCAACATCCAAACTAAGTGGCAGGTCTCCAACTTTTGCTCCTTCTGC
>JBILBY010000172.1:0-2648 GCA_044353415.1 Candidatus Nanopelagicales bacterium
CTGTCATGCCAAAGGCTGCTGCCGTCCACTCACAGTCTTTATCTTCGGAAGGATGCGGTGCGTGATCGGTAGCCACGATGTTGATCGTGCCATCTGCTAATCCAGCGCGAACTGCTTCGACATCAGCTTTGGTGCGAAGCGGTGGATTGACTTTGTAAATCGGATCGTAGGATTCGACAACATCGTCTGTGAAGTACAAGTGATGTGGCGTAACTTCAGCAGTGACATTGATTCCGCGAGACTTAGCCCAACGGATTATTTCGACACTGCCTGCCGTTGAAAGATGACACACATGCAATCTCGAGCCAACATGATGTGCCAGAAGCACATCGCGCGCGATGATTGCTTCTTCAGCAACTGCTGGCCAACCGGCAAGACCTAACTTGCCTGAAATAACGCCTTCATTCATTTGCGCGCCTTCAGTCAATCTTGGTTCTTGTGCATGCTGGGCAACTACGCCGTCGAAAGCTTTTACGTACTCGAGTGCCCGGCGCATTAACGCTGCGTCATGCACACACTTACCGTCATCACTAAAGACTCGAACTGCGGCTGCGCTATCTGCCATCGCGCCTAATTCAGCAAGCGCAGTTCCTTCAAGTCCCATGGTGACTGCGCCAACTGGACGAACATCAACTAATCCAGCTTCCTGACCAAGTCGCCAAACTTGCTCAACAACACCTGCGGTATCGGCAACCGGATTGGTGTTTGCCATAGCGTGGACTGCGGTAAATCCACCCATCGCTGCGGCTCGACTTCCAGATAAAACGGTTTCGGCATCCTCGCGACCGGGTTCGCGCAAGTGGGTGTGCAGATCAACTAATCCTGGCAAGGCAATGCAGCCTGAACCATCTACAGTTTGGTCAGCGGATAAACCTTTGCCAATTTCAGCGATCACACCATCTTTGACAACGATGTCAGTTGGCTTGCCGTCCAGAATTGCGACGTCTTTGATTACATAGCTCGTCATTACATTGACTCCGATCCACCGAGAATTAAGTACAGGACAGCCATGCGCACACTTACACCGTTAGCAACTTGCTCGACAATCACCGAGCGCTGGGAATCAGCGACATCCGCCGAAATTTCCATACCTCGGTTGATTGGACCTGGGTGCATAACTACGGCTGTTTCCGAAAGTCGATTCATTCGCGTCACGTTTAAGCCGTAGCGATTGCTGTACTCGTGAGCATTTGGGAAGTAGGCGGCATTCATTCGTTCGCGTTGTACTCGCAACATCATGACTGCGTCGGAACCTTCCAGGGATGCATCGAGGTCGTATGAGACTTCGCAATCCCAATCCTCAACACCGTAAGGAAGCAAAGTTGGTGGGGCCACTAAGCGCACTTTGGCACCGAGGGTGTTTAGCAACAAGACATTTGATCGTGCCACACGGCTATGCAGTACGTCGCCGACAATGGTGACATTAATTCCCTTTAAGTCACCCTCACCGTTTCGAAGGTGATTACGAAGTGTGAAGGCATCTAAGAGTGCTTGGGATGGATGTTCATGAGTACCATCGCCAGCATTTATAACTCCACCAGAAATCCAACCGGCGTTTGCAAGTCGATGCGGTGCGCCACTGCTGTTATGACGAATGATTACGGCGTCAGCACCCATTGCTTCTAATGTGAGCGCCGTATCTTTTAAGCTTTCACCCTTGGAGACGCTTGATCCTTTAGCTGAAAAATTGATTACGTCCGCGCTTAATCGTTTTGCGGCGGCTTCAAATGAGATTCGGGTGCGAGTTGAATCTTCATAAAAGAGATTTACAACAGTTCGGCCACGAAGTGGTGGAAGTTTGCCAACACCTTGCTCAGTTGCCGCAGCAAGTTGCTTAGCGGTGTCCAAAACTAGGATCGCATCGTCGTAACTTAAGTCTGCTGCGCTTAACAAGTGCTTCATGATTCACGCTCGATTCGCACTTCGTCAACACCGTCGTGTTCAACCAAGTTGACTTGAACTTTTTCCGCGCGGGAAGTTGGCAAATTCTTGCCAACATAATCTGCTCTAATTGGCAGTTCGCGATGACCGCGATCAACCAACACGGCCAGTTGAACAAGTTGTGGTCTGCCGTGTTCAGAAAGCGCATCAAGTGCTGCTCTAATGGTTCGGCCTGAGAAAAGTACGTCATCTACCAAGATCACTAAGCGATCTTCGATGCCTTCAGGTGGGATCGTCGTTGGAAGTAAGGCTCGAGCTGGACGGGAGCGAAGATCATCACGGTACATCGTGATGTCTATTGCCCCAACCGAAACTGGGTTACCTTGGATTTTTGAAATCTTTTCGCCAAGCCGAGTTGCAAGTGATGCACCACGAGTTGGAATACCCATCAAAGTTAAGTTAGTAGCACCTTGAGTGCGCTCCACGATTTCGTGGGCTAACCGGGTGAGGGCGCGAGAGATATCGCTGGAATCTAGGACTACGTGTCCTTGTGGCTCAAAGTCGTGCGTCATCTTCTACCTCCTTTCCTGCCTCACGGGACAGGTGTTAAAGGATGGCGTGCTTTCAAGCTTTCATTACTGTAGCAGGCAAGAACGAAAACGGTCACATTGGGAGCAAAATGCCTAGGCGTTGTTTAGATGCGCCACTCTTATTGGGTGCAAATAACACTTAGGCGTTGTTTAGATGCGCCACTCTTATTGGGTGCA
>JBILBY010000126.1:0-3418 GCA_044353415.1 Candidatus Nanopelagicales bacterium
ACTCAAGCGGTTTCCTTGATTACCGAAGTGCCTAAAGCTCCAGTGAATGCGTCGTCACAACCAGCTTCGATGCTTGAAGTAAAACCAGTTAAGTCCGAGCAACTTCAGTTCGTATCAGCTTCAAACTACAAGTTGCCAAGTGAATCACTGCTTAAGCCAGGTGCGATTCCCAAGGCACGTACTGCTGCAAACGATGCAGTTATTGAGGCGCTAACTCAGGTTCTTGAACAATTTGATATTGACGCGAAGGTAACTGGATTCCAACGCGGCCCAACTGTTACTCGTTACGAAGTTGAACTTGGTCCAAAGGTGAAAGTGGAACGCGTAACGGCATTAAGCAAGAATATTGCTTATGCAGTTGCCAGTGCGGACGTAAGAATTCTTTCCCCAATTCCTGGCAAGAGTGCAATTGGTATTGAAATCCCTAATACCGATCGCGAAGTTGTCTCACTCGGCGATGTAATGCGAAGCGCTGAAGCAGCAGGGGATGATCACCCAATGTTGGTTGGCCTAGGTAAGGATGTTGAAGGCGGATTCACCGTAGCAAACCTTGCCAAAATGCCACACCTCTTGGTAGCGGGAGCCACCGGTGCCGGTAAGTCCGGTTGCATGAACGCTCTGATCACCTCGATTTTGATGCGAGCAACACCCGATGAAGTACGTATGGTTTTAATTGATCCAAAACGCGTAGAACTAACTGCGTATGAAGGCATTCCACACTTAATTAGCCCGATCATTACAAATCCTAAAAAGGCAGCAGAAGCACTTGCCTGGGTTGTTAAAGAAATGGAAGCTCGTTACGACGATCTGTCTGCATACGGCTTCCGCCATGTTGATGACTTCAATAAGGCAGTTCGTGGTGGCAAGGTTTCTCCACCAGAGGGTTCACAACGAGTTCTTCGCCCTTACCCATACTTACTTGTGGTTGTAGATGAGCTTGCAGATTTGATGATGGTGGCTCCACGCGATGTAGAAGACTCGGTCGTTCGAATCACGCAGCTTGCTCGTGCTGCCGGCATTCACTTAGTTCTTGCTACACAGCGTCCTTCTGTAGACGTTGTTACGGGCTTGATTAAGGCCAACGTTCCTAGTCGCTTAGCATTCTCAACTTCCAGTCTTGCTGATAGCCGAGTGATCTTGGATCAGCCTGGTGCTGAGAAGTTGGTTGGCCAGGGTGATGGTTTATTCCTTCCGATGGGAACTTCCAAGCCAATCCGAATTCAGTGTTCATGGGTTACCGAAGCAGAGATTCGTGCAGTGGTAGCGCATGCAAAGGGACAGATGGCACCGCAGTACCGCGAAGACATCGTGGCTCCGATTACAGCCTCACGAGAGATTGATGGCGACATTGGTAACGACCTTGATGACTTGCTAGCAGCCGTTGAATTAGTAGTTTCTACTCAGTTCGGTTCAACTTCAATGCTGCAGAGAAAACTTCGAATTGGTTTCGCTAAAGCTGGACGATTAATGGACCTAATGGAATCTCGAAACATTGTTGGCCCATCTGAAGGCTCAAAGGCACGCGAAGTATTAGTAACTGCTGAAGATCTAGCGGGAACAATTGCATTGATCCGCGGCGAGTAGGCTTCACAGCGTGACCGCTAATCCTCGTGTATCCATAGTGTCTCTAGGTTGCTCACGTAACGACGTTGATTCCGAAGAACTTGCTGGTCGATTAACTGCCGATGGCTGGAACTTAGTTGCAGATGGGGAAGCAACTGATTTAGTACTCGTTAATACTTGCGGATTTATTGAGCAAGCTAAAAAGGATTCCATTGACACAATTTTGGAAGCTAGTGAATTGCTTGCTGGCAATGGCAAAGTAGTCGCTGTTGGTTGCTTGGCACAAAGGTACGGTAAGGAACTTGCTGCCGAACTTCCTGAAGCTGATGCAGTGTTGAGTTTCGATGACTATGCCGAAATCGGTTCCACACTTCGAAAAGTTCTAGCTGGGGAAAGCATCGTTCCACATACTCCTGGAGATAGAAGGAAGTTACTTCCAATTTCACCAGTTGATAGGCAGCTAGCCAGCGAAGATGTCTCAACTCCAGGCATGGGGCCGCACGTGTATCGCAAACGTCTCGAGTCCACACCTTGGGCGCCGCTAAAGATTGCCTCTGGCTGTGACCGCAGATGTACCTTCTGTGCAATCCCGGCTTTTCGTGGCTCATTTGTCTCACGCGATCCAGGTGAGATTTTTGAAGAGGCCGCTTGGCTTGGCGAGAATGGGGTTCGTGAACTTCTTTTAGTTAGTGAGAATTCAACCTCATATGGCAAAGACCTTGGGGACTTAAGATTGCTCGAGAAACTCTTGCCGCTTTTGGTGCAGCCAGAAGGAATTGAATGGGTTCGGGTTTCATATTTACAGCCCGCTGAAATGCGCCCAGATCTAATCAGCGTGATCGCTAATACTCCTGGCATCGTTCCTTACTTTGATCTGTCATTTCAACATGCCAGCAATGCGGTATTGCGCCGGATGAAGAGATTTGGTGGAACTGACAGCTTCCTAGATCTATTGAGTGCAATTCGAATTCATAACCCACTGGCTGGAGCGCGAACCAACTTCATTGTTGGCTTCCCAGGGGAAACTGACGAAGACGTCACTGAATTGATTAACTTCATCGAAGGCGCACGCCTTGATGCAATCGGCGTATTTGCTTATTCGGACGAAGACGGCACGGCAGCCGTAAAGCTAGATGGTCACCTTCCGGAACACGAAGTGCAAGCCAGACACGAAGCTGTGAGCAGGGTAGCTTTGCGCGTCAGCGAAGATGTTGCGCGCAGCCGCATCGGGCAAGAAGTTTCGGTGTTAATTGAAGAAGTCGGAAATCAAGGGCGAAGTGAACATCAAGGCCCTGAGGTTGATGGCTCGACAACCGTTGAGACAGCCGAACAATTGCCAATTGGAACTATCGTTCGAGCGGTTGTAATCGATGCAATCGGCGTTGATTTAGTTGCTAAGCAGATTCAGTCATGACGCACTTACCAACTCCAGATCACTTAGGCGATCCAAACAATGAAGTTCCGATTTTGAACATTCCAAACCTGCTTACGGTGGCTCGATTGTTCATGGTTCCGATCTTCGGATACTTAGTTCTGGCAGTTGAGCAAACAGATTCAGCGCAGTGGGCGAGTGCTGCTGTGTTTTTGATTGCAGCATTGACTGATTTGATAGATGGCGTTTGGGCCAGACGTTATGGTTTAGTCACAAACTTTGGAAAGATCGCTGACCCGATTGCAGATAAGGCACTGATTGGCACGGCATTGATTGCGCTATCGATCCAAGGTGAAATCGCATGGTGGGTAACTGGAGTAATCATCTTTAGAGAAGTTGCCATTACTTTGTTGCGATTCTGGGTTATCAAGCAAGGAGTTATCCCAGCAAGTCGTGGTGGAAAAGTTAAAACCGTAAGTCAGA
>JBILBY010000194.1:0-3410 GCA_044353415.1 Candidatus Nanopelagicales bacterium
ATGCTTACAAACTTCCAGACCGTTTCAAAGCGTATTTCTCGCATGAAGGAACTAGAACAGATCAACTTTGATGATGTTGCTGGTTCAGGTCTGACCAAGAAAGAACTTCTAGTTCTTCGTCGCGAAAAAGAAAAGTTGGAACTTGTTCTAACTGGTATTCGTGACATGCAGAAACTTCCAAGTGCAATTTGGGTTGTTGACACAAACAAAGAGCACATTGCAGTTGGCGAAGCTCACAAGCTAAACATCCCAGTTGTTGGCATTCTTGATACCAACTGTGATCCAGATGTTGTGGACTACCCAATTCCAGGAAATGACGATGCACTTCGCGCTGTTGGTTTACTAACTCGCGTAATTGCAGATGCAATTGCTGATGGCTTGATGGCACGCGCTGGCGGTGCCGTTGCTGGTGCACCTGCAGACGCAGCAGTTGAGCCACTTGCTGATTGGGAAAAGGAACTTCTAACTGGAACTGCAGATGCAGCACCAGCTGAAGCTCCAGCTGCCGAAGCACCTGCTGCTGAATAAGCATTCGTAACTGCGGGCATAACTTTGCCCGCAGTTACAACACTCGTTATCCAATACCTACTGACCCCAAAACTAAAAGGAAATAAATCATGTCTATTTCAGCCGCGGACGTAAAGAAACTTCGCGACATTACTTCAGCCGGAATGATGGAGTGCAAGAAAGCACTTGAAGAATCAAACGGTGATTTCGATAAGGCTGTGGAGCTACTACGTATCTCTGGAGCTGCAAAAGCTGCAAAGCGCGGCGCTGAGCGTGAAACTTCAGCTGGCATCGTGGCTCAAAACGCAGGCGTCCTAGTTGAATTGCTTTGCGAAACTGACTTCGTAGCAAAGAGCGAAGACTTCTTAAAGCTAGGTGACGAAATTGCAGCTGCAGTTAAGTCATCCGGCGCTAAGGATTCCGCAGCCGCCGCTGCACTAACTCTTGGTAGCGGAAAGACTGCAGAACAAGCAGTTGCAGACATGGCTGTAGTAATTGGCGAAAAGATCGAACTCGGTCGCGTTGCCAATCACGAAGGTGACGTTGCGGTTTACATGCACCGTCGCTCGGCAGATTTGCCACCAGCTGTTGGCGTTTTGGTTTCCTATTCAGGATCTGAAGATGCTGCTCGCAGCGCTGCCATGCAGATCGCTGCAATGCGCCCAAGTTACTTAACTCGGGATGAAGTTCCGGCAGATGTTGTCGAAAACGAAAAGCACATTGCTATGGAAACTGCCAAAGAAGAAGGCAAGCCAGAAGCTGCCCTTCCAAAGATTGTGGAAGGCCGAGTAAATGGATTCTTCAAGGACAACTGCCTACTAGAGCAGTCCTCAGTTATTGATAACAAGAAGTCTGTTAAGCAGGTTCTGGAAGAAGCCGGAACTAGCATTACAAGCTTCACCCGAATTGAAATTGCTGGCTAACTAGCAATCTCTAGCCTCTTTTGGCGCTACCTCCCGACTGTGATCCAGCCGGTTGGATAGCGCCAAAAGTATTTTGTGGGGAAGTTTTATAAGGACCATGTTTTGGTGGGGTCTGTGCAGACTTTTTCGGGTAAGTAAGGCAAGATTAAGGGCGTGAGCACATCTGATAAATCCATCTGGCCTGGTGTTCCAAAAGGTGGCTGGAAGCGCGTACTTCTAAAGCTTTCCGGTGAAGCCTTTGCTGGTGAAGGAAAACTTGGCGTAGATCCAGATGTCGTTAATGACATTGCTCGCCAAATTACCGAAGTTGTTAAAACTGGCGCGGAAGTTGCTGTTGTAATCGGTGGTGGCAACTATTTCCGCGGCGCTCAACTTGCTGAACGCGGTATGGATCGAGCCCGAGCTGACTACATGGGTATGCTCGGCACCGTCATGAACTGCCTAGCGCTTCAAGATTTCCTCGAGAAGCAAGGTGTTGCAACTCGAGTTCAAACTGCAATCCCAATGAGCCAGGTTGCCGAACCTTACATTCCAGGTCGCGCAGTGCGTCACTTGGAAAAAGGTCGCGTAGTTATCTTTGGCGCCGGTCTTGGCACTCCTTACTTCAGCACGGATAGCTGTGCCGCTCAGCGCGCACTAGAAATTGGCTGTGAAGTTGTATTGATGGCCAAGGGTGTGGACGGTGTTTACGATGACGACCCTCGTACCAATCCAGCCGCTAAGCGCTATGAAAACTTAAGTCACGACGATGTCTTATCTCAAAATCTTAAAGTTGCTGATGCCACCGCAATTAGCCTCTGCCGCGACAATGATTTACCTATTGTGGTTTTCAATTTGCTAGTCGATGGCAACATTGCTCGCGCAGTTCGTGGAGAACAAGTCGGAACCCTTATTAAGACCAGTCGCTAGAGGATTTGAGTAGACATGATTAACGAAACCCTAAAAGATGCCGAAGAAAAGATGGCAAAGGCAACTGAAGTAACCCGAGAAGAATTCACCACAATTCGTGCTGGCCGAGCTAATGCTGCCCTGTTTTCCAAAATCATGGTGGAGTACTACGGAACCCCAACTCCGTTGCAGCAAGTTGCTTCGATCCAGACCCCAGAACCTCGCGTAGCAGTAGTTACCCCGTTCGATAAGTCCGCATTGGGCGCAATCGAGCGCGCGATTCGCGATTCTGATTTAGGTGTTAATCCTTCAAATGATGGCGCAATTGTTCGGGTGCCATTCCCGCAACTAACTGAAGAACGCCGTAAAGAATTCATCAAAGTTGCTAAAGCCAAAGCTGAGGATGCTCGCATTGCGATTCGCAATATTCGACGAAGTGCAAAAGAAGCCCTTGAAAAAATGGCTAAAGATGGCGATACCGGTAAAGACGAAGTTGCTCGCGCAGAAAAAGCACTAGAAGATTTAACGACAAAGGCTGTTGCTCATATTGACGACATGCTTAAGCACAAAGAAGCTGAACTTCTAGAGGTCTAGTTATGACTTCTAATCAAACTGATTACGGTAAAGCCGGAAGAAACTTACCGGTAGCCACTGCAGTTGGTCTTGGACTACTAGCCACAGTTATCGCGTCACTGTTTATTGACGTTCGATTCTTTGCCATCTTGGTTGCCTTCGCAGCCATGCTTGCAGTCCGCGAGTTAAGTAAGGCACTTGCCGTTGGTCTATCTGATCGCATGAGCATCCTGCTTCAGATCCTGGCTCCAGCAATTGTGGTATCAGCTGCGGTCTCTGGAGTCGAAGGTTTACTTGCTGCATTCGCAGTAAGCGCACTATTAGTTCTCACGGTTCGTCTCCTTGATGGCCAAGAGGCCTATGTACACCATGTAACCCGCTCGATCTTTACTTTGGTTTACGCTCCATTGCTTGCAGGCTTTGCAGTTTTGCTTTCCACGCAAGAAGACGGAGCCTGGAAAGTGCTGGCATTCATCTTGCTAACGGCCGCGACTGATTTAGGTGGCTACGCAGCAGGTG
>JBILBY010000127.1:0-3410 GCA_044353415.1 Candidatus Nanopelagicales bacterium
TGATCAACAAATGGAATTGCGCTTTCGCCACCTTCAAGGCTGAAACGCTTTTGTCCTACGTACTTTGTCTGCAAGAAACTTTCGAATGCCTCAGCTTCATTTAGCTTGCGGAGGATTCGCAACTGTTCATCGCGCTCGACCTTATCTTGCTTGCGCTCTAAACGATCCTGAATCCATTTACGTTGCTCAGGATCCTGCAAATGCATGTATTCGATACCAATAGTTCTGCAATAGGCATCGCGTAGTGTGCCCAAAATATCGCGCAGCATGGCAAATGGACGGCCACCAAATCCACCTGTGGCAAATTCGCGATCCAGATCCCATAGCGTCATTCCATGATTTGCAATGTCCAGGTCAGGGTGAGATCGCTGATGGTATTCAAGGGGATCGATATCAGCCAATAGATGTCCACGAACTCGGAAAGCATGAATCATTTCTTGAACTCGAGCGGTTTTATCAAGATCTGCATCGTGAGAAGTTGCAAGGTCTTGTGCCCAGCGAATTGGTTCATAAGGAATTTGGAGCGCGCGGAAGATGTCATCGTAGAAACCATCAGTGCCAAGAAGCAGTTGATGAACCCGACGTAAGAAATCACCTGATTGTGCACCTTGAATTACTCGGTGATCATAAGTGCTGGTGAATGTCATGATTTTGCTAACAGCATTTCTAGCTAAGGCATCATCGGAAGCACCTTGCCATTCAGCTGGGTAATCCATGGCACCCACGCCGATGATTACACCTTGTCCTGGCATCAATCTTGGAACGGAGTGAACCGTGCCAATCGTTCCTGGGTTTGTCAGGCTAGCGGTAGTTCCTTGGAAGTCTTCGACTGCAAGTTTTCCGGAACGTGCCTTACGAATTACATCTTCGTAACCAGCCCAAAAGGCCGCAAAGTCCATAGTGTCAGCGGACTTAATGCAAGGTACTAGTAACTGACGTGAGCCATCTTCCTTTGCCAGGTCAATAGCAAGGCCGAGGCCAACTTGTTGGTGACGCGCAATTGCCGGCTTGCCATCAATAGTTGTGTACGAAACATTCATGTCCGGCATTTCGCGCAAAGCACGAACAATTGCGAAACCAATTATGTGAGTGAAACTAACTTTGCCACCGCGGCCGCGTGCTAAGTGATTGTTAATCACGATGCGATTGTCGACCATAAGTTTTGCGGGAACCGCGCGAACCGATGTTGCAGTCGGAATTTCAAGACTAGCTTCCATGTTTGTTACAACACGAGCCGAAGTTCCTTTAAGTTTTTCAATTACATCGTCGGGCAGTGAAGCTGGTGCAGGTTTCGCACTCAGTTCAGTAGGCGTTGCAGTTGTGGTTGCAGATGCTGGCGCAGTAACTGTTGGCGCAACTGCCGGTTGTGCCGCCGGTGCTGGCTTAGTAGCAGCAGACTTAGTCGCGGTGGCATGGGGAGAGTGGTCAGCAGGAGAGTAGTCGGCGAAAAAATCCCACCAGGCTGGATCTACGGATTGCTTGTCCTCGAGGAACTGTTGATACAACTCATCAACGAGCCAATCGTTTGCACCAAATGGACTATTTGTTGGTCCGGACACGGCTTGGGGGCCTTCCTTGTTGAACTCGAGGTACTGCTCTATAAATCGTATCGCCCATCTGACAAGGGCTTCAACGTGCATAAGCCCTGGGCCTAGGGCAGGGTTAGAGCATGACATCTGCACCCGGTTCCGATTCGAACGATTTCGATCTTGCCGAAAAAGTTGTAGTGATTACAGGCGGTTCTCGAGGTATTGGCCTCGCTGCAGCCAAGTCACTCGGCGCGCTTGGTGCGACTGTGGTGCTCATTGGGCGAAATCCTGACAATCTGAACTCTGCAATATCAGCGCTTCTGGATAAAGGGGTAGATGCGGACAGCATCTGCGTCGACGTTTCAGATGGGGCAAAAGTCTTGGAAAAAGTTAGTCAGCACTCGCTTGCTTCGCAGGCAGACATATTGATTAACTCTGCTGGAGTCATGAGCGAGAAAATGGCAAAGACTTTGCGCACCACTAATGATGAGTGGCATCGAGTTATGGGAATTAATCTTGATGGCACGTTCAATATGATTTCTGCAATTGGGCCGCAAATGGCACAACGTAAGTCAGGTCGAATTATTAACGTATCCGCTTGCCTCGGTAGATTCTCTGGACCTGGTTTAGCCGGAGGTCTGGCGCCCTATCGAATTTCAAAAACTGCAGTCAATGCATTAACCAAAAACTTGGCAGCAGAACTTGGTAACGGAACTCGTGGCGTACTGGTTGATGCAATGTGCCCAAACCATACCCGAACTGACATGGGCGGACCAGATGCACCTCGTAGCCCGGAAGACGCAGCTGACACGATCGTTTGGCTGGCTACCAGAGAACATAACTCAGAAACCCAAACTGGATTGCTCTGGGAAGACCGTCAAATCGTTCCCTGGTAAATATTTTTACTGTCCATGCAAGTGAATGTGTGCTGACCGCTTTACATCATGTAAGTCGAAGTAAGAACGTTCGCGTGCTTTCCAAATCAACATTTCATTGCGAACCACTTCACCATCACGTTGGACAACGCGGTCTAAAAGTAGATTCTCGTCGGCTTCAACCCAAATAGCCTGTGAGACATTTGTGCGAAGTGCGCTATGCCCTGAGCCAACTCCTTCAATAATGACAATCGGGGTCAGCGGCAACTCAGACCAACTCGCGTACTTACTCTCATGCCAGTCATAAGTTAGGTGCTTGGGACTTAAACCATTTCTAATTGGCGTCAAAATCCAAGCTTCAATGCGATCAAACAATTTCTGGTCTAAGGCGTCATCCCAACCTTCATAGAGTTCATCCAAATGGACAACACTCATCGGGCCATTTCCGTCAGAAAGTGAAATCGAAAGTTCGTCAGCCAAAGTGGTTTTACCAGATCCAGCTGGACCATCTATCGTGACAATTTTGGTTTTACCACAAAGTGCATCACTATTTTCAATGGCTGACTTGACTTTAGACAAATCAAAAAATGTCATGGACTAACTAACCGTGCGTTGAAGTTTTTGCCAGTTAATCCAACCGCGAAGGGCGATTGCAGCAAAGGCTACATAGAGCAACGAAGTGAATTTAAGATCTTGTGACCAGTAGAGCCCTACGAAGACAATGTTGACCACCAGCCAAGCAATCCAATTCTCGCGAAACTGCAAAACCATAAGGACTTGTGCAATAACGCTAAAAACTAAACCAAAAGAATCGGGACGAGCAGCAGCAGCGCCAAGTGAAACTAGGAATGGCGTCATCAGCAACCAGATCACAGTTCCGGCACTTATCAAACTGACGCGAAGTGTCCAAGATAAATTACGCGAACTAGCACCCTGTGGACCCCAACCGAACCAGCCCCACACTGCCGCAGCTATAAACACAAGCTGTAAAGAAGCACTGGCATAA